>CP022585.1:787500-895000 GCA_002243285.1 Candidatus Fluviicola riflensis
GGGAGCATTCTATTCAGCGTAGAAGGTGCATGGTGATGTGTGCTGGAGCGGATAGAAAAGCAAATGTAGGAATAAGTAACGATAATGCAGGCGAGAAACCTGCACACCGAAAGACTAAGGTTTCCTGGGCGACGCTAATCGTCCCAGGGTTAGTCGGGACCTAACGCGAACCCGCAAGGGGTAGTGGATGGCAAACGGGTTAATATTCCCGTACTTGCTTTAACTGCGATGGGGTGACGGAGTAATGAAAGGACCGCGTACTGACGGAATAGTACGTTGAAGATTGTAGCTATAGGCTGTATAGGTAAATCCGTACGGCTTGGTGAAGATCGATAGTACCGAGCGTCTTCGGACAATTGGATAGTGTCCCTAAGGGCTTCCTAGAAAAACCTCTAAGCTTCAGGTTAAAGCAACTCGTACCGTAAACCGACACAGGTAGTCGAGGAGAGAATCCTAAGGTGCTCGAGTGATTCATGGCTAAGGAACTAGGCAAAATGGTCTCGTAACTTCGGGAGAAGAGACGCCACAGCAATGTGGCCGCAGTGAATAGACCCAGGCGACTGTTTATCAAAAACACATGGCTTTGCAAAATCGAAAGATGAAGTATAAGGCCTGACACCTGCCCGGTGCCGGAAGGTTAAGAGGAGATGTTAGTTTCGGCGAAGCATTGAATTGAAGCCCCGGTAAACGGCGGCCGTAACTATAACGGTCCTAAGGTAGCGAAATTCCTTGTCGGGTAAGTTCCGACCTGCACGAATGGTGTAACGATCTGGGTACTGTCTCAGCCATGAGCTCGGTGAAATTGTAGTATCGGTGAAGATGCCGATTACCCGCAACGGGACGGAAAGACCCCGTGAACCTTTACTATAGCTTCACATTGATATTGGGTAATTCATGTGTAGGATAGGTGGGAGACGTTGAGGCTGCATCGCTAGGTGTAGATTAGTCGTCCTTGAAATACCACCCTTGAATTATCTGATGTCTAATCCGCCCAAGGCGGAGACATTGTGTGGTGGGTAGTTTGACTGGGGTGGTCGCCTCCAAAAGAGTAACGGAGGCTCCTAAAGGTACCCTCAGCACGCTTGGTAACCGTGCGTAGAGTGTAATGGCATAAGGGTGCTTGACTGAGAGACCGACAAGTCGACCAGGTAGGAAACTAGAGCATAGTGATCCGGTGGTTCCGTATGGAAGGGCCATCGCTCAAAGGATAAAAGGTACTCCGGGGATAACAGGCTGATCACTCCCAAGAGCTCACATCGACGGAGTGGTTTGGCACCTCGATGTCGGCTCGTCACATCCTGGGGCTGGAGAAGGTCCCAAGGGTTGGGCTGTTCGCCCATTAAAGTGGCACGCGAGCTGGGTTCAGAACGTCGTGAGACAGTTCGGTCCCTATCTGTTGTGGGCGTTAGAAATTTGAGAGGACCTGCCTCTAGTACGAGAGGACCGGGGTGGACGAACCTCTGGTGTACCTGTTGTGGCGCCAGCTGCATCGCAGGGTAGCTATGTTCGGATGAGATAAGCGCTGAAAGCATCTAAGCACGAAACTCACCTCAAGATGAGATTTCTTTTAAGGGCCGTGGAAGACTACCACGTTGATAGGCTACAGGTGTAAAGACAGTAATGTCAAAGCCGAGTAGTACTAATTACCCGTAGACTTATAATACTCTTTTTCTTATTACTTCAATCGCCAATTCGTCAAGATCTAAGATTTTGATTGCAAATGGCAGATTACAAATTACAGACTAAAATCTGTAATCTCGTAATCTGAAATCTGTCAATCACCCGTTTTAGGTGTCTATAGCAGCGAGGTCCACCTCTTCCCATTCCGAACAGAGAAGTTAAGCCCGCTAGCGCTGATGGTACTGCCCTTTTGAGGGTGGGAGAGTAAGTCGATGCCACTTTTAAAACGAAAGCCGTTCCCTCAAAGGAGCGGCTTTTTTTGTTTATACTAATCACAACAAAAGTTATACAAGCACTTGATGGTACGTGCGTCAGACTCAGACGGATGGGAGAGTAAGTCGATGACATCCACCTCAGGCGGACCGTTCCCTTAAAGGAGCGACTTTTGTCATTCCCTGACTTTTCTCCCGATCCTTGGAGATAAAGAAAATTTTGAAGAATTAACAGTCCTTGTATCAAACAATCAAACCTACTAAAGAATTAATCCAATATTCGATAGAAATAGAAGTAACTAATAACGCATTTTCCTAAGTTTAGTTATCTTGCGCACTAATAATTAAGGATATCACTTTAACTGAAATTAAGACATGGAAACAAATCAGGAAGTATTAGATGCAATAAACGCATGGACTGATATTATTGCAGACCCGAATCAACTTTTAGTAAATCTAAACCAAGGCTACAGCTTCGTGATCACAAGAGATCAGTACAACACTTGGTCTGGCATAACGGGCGTATCGTGTATCCACGCTTATCCGGCTATATTCTCTGGAATCATGAAATTTGTGGTAGTGGATGATGTCACCGATGCGAATGAGGATATTGATTTCGATAATGTATTTACAAATACATATACTTACGGAAAAACAGATACAACCTTAGGTAATATTTACGGACCACCAAACAATATTAGCATTCAGGATGCATTGGAACGCGTTTTCCGCTGGTTAATGAATAAAAACGGGTGGGTACATCACGCAATGACAGTAAGAAACGGAATGTTTCAGGCATTTACGATTCCTTTCGAGGATTTAGTCGATTTGTTTGCCTCAACAGAAGGAGATGAACTTTATGTGCTCATTGGGATGAAAACTGATGGGGCAGCGGATTTGATTTTATGGAGTGACACCATGAGTTTTCTTGACCCTAAATCTGTAGCAGATGTATCATGCGCTATTCCGCCGTTTGGTTCTGAAGGTGAAGGTGCTTTTCAGTTGCTGGTGCAATCAGGCCAATAAACTTCCCGAAGAATTGAATGGATATTAGCTCATTCATGAGATTATTGACGCTTCTGTCTCCAATTGTTTTGTTGACAGGCGTTATCATTGGAACCATTAATATAAAGAAAAACCCGAGGATCGGTTACCTGATCTTCGGGTATTTTGTTGCAGGACTATTAATCGAGATCGCTTCCCGTTATTGGGGACAGGTAAGTGATGCAAAAAACAATTTGATTTTTTTATCAGTGGCGGGCATCGTTGATTTTTTATTTTTCTCTATATTATATATTTTGTTCTTTTTTTCCAGAAAACGAATATGGCTACTCTTCCTTTCATTACCCATATTGCTACTGCTGTTTTACATGATGTATCACAAAGTAGTCTGGACACCATCGGGGTTTGACGCGTATGATAAAGTGATCTGTGATGGGATCATTGTGTTTTACGCATTGGTTAGCTCATATGACTTAATCAATGGAAAAGAAGAAATCCGAAAGGATATCATGCGGGTGAATGCAGCTGTTTTAGTGTTTTTTTCACTCGATTTATTGTTTTCATTAACAACTAATTTCCTGATAAACGCAGGAACACATTTTGTTATTTACTTTTGGATACTTAGATTCGTACTTCTAACAACACTATACACAACATTAGCATATACGTTATGGCAGATTGGCAAAAACCGGAAACACTAGCAATTTGGCTCACAATTGGTGTTACGTTAGTGCTTTTTTTAGTGTTGGTGCTAATTCTGTTTACCAGGATTTACATTAAACGAATCCTCACCGAGCAAAGCGAAAAAAACCGCTTAAAGCTTGATCATCAAAAAGAATTGCTCAAAGATAGTATTCGTGTTCAGGAGCGTGAACGCAATCGTATAGCTGCAGATTTACACGACGGACTTATCGCGAAATTGAATATTTTGCTCCTGACGATTCACTCGAGCGAAACAACTGAAAAATCGACCGGATTATTACGTGAAAGTATCGGTGTAGCCAGAAGAATTTCACACGATTTAAGTCCTCCTTTATTAAGTGAAACAGGCATGGCGGATCTTATTTCGGAATTTATATCGCCTCTGCGGAATAACATGCAAATTCGGTATTATCTTTCAGAACACAGGGAAGAATCGCTGGGAGATGATGCTAAATTACAATTGCTGCGCGTGGTACAGGAAATAATCAGTAACACGATTAAACACAGCCAGGCTACAAAGATTGATATTAATCTGCGACTTTCAGCAGGAATGCTGTGGCTGGCAATTGCCGATAACGGTAAGGGTTTTGATGTTGCCGGAAAGCATAAGGGGCTTGGACAAAAAAATATAGAAATGCGTCTTCAGTTGCTGAAGGGTAACTATCGCGTTAAATCAAAAATTGATAACGGCACCACCTATTTGATTTATTTGCCTATTTAAAAGAAATGTATGAGTGAGCAGGAGAATATAACAGTTGCAATTGTTGATGATGAAACGTTGATCGTGCAATTGCTGGAGGATTATTTTAGAAAGGTAGATTCAGTACAAGTGGTAATGAAGGCTTATAACGGCAAAGAATTCATTGACCAACTGAAACAAACGGATAAACATCCGGATATCGTGCTGTTGGATTTACGTATGAAGGAAATGGACGGTATCGAAACCACGACTTATTTGCGTGAACATTACCCGGATATCAAGGTCATCGTGATGTCGTCGCACTACATGTCATCGTTCATGGGCTATATGCTCAAAACAGGCGTAAATGCATTTATTCCGAAAGAAATTTCTCCTGACTTCCTTACTAATGTGATCCATTCGGTGAAACAACATGGCTATTACTTTTCGGAAGAACATGTAGAAGTAATGCGCACCCAGATAGCGCCAAAGGTCCCGAAACCGAAATTGACCCAGCAGGAAATTCTGTCCGAGCGTGAAATGGAAATTCTGAAACTCATCTGTCAGCAATACACGTCGCAGGAAATAGCTGATAAATTATTTATCGCACGAAGAACGGTAGAAGGCCACAAAGGAAATTTATTGCTTAAAACTGCGGTGAAAAATACGGCCGGCTTGGTGATTTACGCAATCCAAAACCAATTAATAGATCCGGACGAACTGGTGATTAACTAATCTTCAAAAGAGTATTCCATTTCGCAGGCCAAAAATTCATTCACAACAACGGAATAGTCGCTCAGCGTTTTGGTTTTTTTGATGCGCTTGTACAATTTATGGCCGTCATCAAAAGCTTCAGCGAAATATTCCCAGTAACTTTTCATCTTGTTCAACGCATTTCCGTCATTGGAATGATTCAAATGACTTTCAAGCAAAAGATCGGTGAATTCCTGGAATACTTCGTAGCGATCAGCCGGATAATCGGTTGTGTCTTCAGCGATCATTTCAAACAAAAACGGATCAATCACAGCACCGCGGCCTATCATCCAGCGGTTTATTTCGGGGAAAATTTGTCTCAACTCGCGAAATTCCTCAACAGAAGTAATGTCACCATTATAACACAACGTATGTTTCGTCAGCGGAATACAAGCTTTGAATCGTTCCAGATCACAACCACCGTTGTAGAGCTGTTTGGCGTAACGTGCATGCACAATAATTTCAGTGATCGGATAATCATCCAAGCGCGGAAGTAATTCCAGAATATCAGCCGTCGATTCATAACCCATCCGCATTTTGATCCCCAAATTGGCGTTCATTTTCGGGAGTATTTCTTCGATAATAGCACAGATCTTTTCCGGTTTATCCAATATTCCGGCTCCCAAATCGCGCTTGGCAACCATTGGGTACGGACAACCCATATTCCAGTTGATTTCCGTGTATCCCAAATCGGTCAAATAACGGGACATAAGCAGGAAATCACTTGCAGTAGCCGCCATTACCTGTGGAATGACAGGTTCGTAAGGATTGTTTTCGGGTAAGACATCGATTTTTGGTCCGGGTTTGATCGAACCATCATGCGCCAGTTTCAGGTAAGGAGCGTAGAATTGGTCCACATCATCAAATACCTGCTGAAATGTATTCCGAAAATGATGATCGGTATAACTCTGAAGCGGCGCGAGTAATAATTGCGGTTTCATGGAATCACGCTAAGGCGTTGTCAGCGATACGGGAATAATTTTGCCATGCATAAATCGTGAGGCATTGAGCGCAAAATCACAAATATAATCGGCCATTTCTTCCGGTTGTATAGGAGCCTTGTATCCCGGGAAAGCCGTTTCAAGCATTTCGGTTTGAACCGCTCCCAAACACAAACAATTGATCTTGATCCCGGTTTCCTTCAATTCTTCGGCCAGTAATTCAGTAAGTGAAACCACTGCTGCTTTTGAGGTCGAATAAGCAGAAAGTCCTGCAAATTTCATCGATCCCTGGAAACCGCCCATGGAAGAAATATTCACAATATGCGAACCACTTTTTAACTTCGGGAAACAAGTTTGGATCGTTTGCATCACCCCGATCACATTCACCTGGTAGGCTGTCTGGATTTCGGTATGTGTCAATTCCCGGAAAGGCTTAACTACAATGTATCCGGCGTTGTTAATGAGGATATCAATCTGACCGAGTTGATCAATAATCGGCTGAAGTTGTTCATTAACATTCGTCAAAGATAAATCCACAACGTGAAGTTGAACATTGGAATAACTTGCCAACTCATGATTTTCGTTGAAACTCCGTGCAAAACAAACAATCGTGTTCTTCGGATTTCGGGCAAAAGATTTCACCGTTTCCAGTCCAATGCCTTTGCTGGCACCAACGACCAAAATCGTCTTAGACATCGAAGTCCAGTTTCAGAATTTCGCTGGTAGGATGCGCCTGGCAAGTCAACAGATAACCTTCTGCAACTTCCTCGTCGGTCAGCGCGTAATTGATCTTCATGCTCGCCGAACCTTCAATGATTTTCGCTTTGCAAGTACAGCAAACACCACCTTTGCACGAATACGGAACATCCATTCCTGTTGCGTCCAGCGCTTCCAAAACGGTTTTGCCTTTCGTGTTCAGTTTTACGGTAACCACTTCACCGTCAAGTATAGCTGACACAGTACTTTCACCAGAAAAATTGGCTGTAACAACCGTTTCAGGAGCTTTCATCAATACCGGCGTAGTGAATAATTCGAAGTGGATTTGCTCGGGCTTGATACCGAAAACTTCCAATACTTCCTTCACTGCAATGATCATCGCTTCAGGGCCACAAATGTAAAATGCATCAGCGCGCAACAACGATAAATCAGCCTTGATAATTTCACTTACCGTTTGTTTGTCGAAACGTCCTTTCTGATGTCCGGCAACTTCCTCACGGCTGAAATAATAATGCGTTTTGGTATTCTTCAACGTGTTCAATTCGTCAGCAAAAAAGGTTTCGCTTTGCGAACTGTTTCCGTAAAATAACGTTATTTCATGATCTGTTCCTTCTACCGATTTTGCCATCGACATGAAAGGAGTTATTCCGCTTCCGGCAGCAAAAGCCACGTGTTTCTTCGCCTCTTTCTGAAGTCTGAAATTTCCATGCGGAAAATCAACTTCGATGGTAGTTCCGGGTTTTAACTGGTCAACCAGCCAATTCGAAGCAACACCGCCTTCTACCGATTTCACAGCAACAGACAATGGTTCACCCGGAGCACTGCAAATAGAGTAAGAACGGTTTAAAACACTTCCGCTTACAGGGCAATGTAAGTTCAGGTATTGCCCGGGAATAAAAGTGAAAAAAGCCTCGGCTTCGGCTGGAACATTGAACGAGATACGCGCAGCTTTCGCTGTTAAATGTTCGTGATTTGAAACCGTTAGTTCGGCGGAACGTTTATGCACCGGCGATTCGGTTTTCTTTTTTGAGCGAGAGAACAATCCCATAATTTAGTCGTCAAATGATACAATAAGTTTTTCCGAAGTAGGGTGTGATTGACAAGTCAGAATATAGCCAGCGTCCACTTCCGCTTTTTCAAGTGCGTAATTGACATCCATACGAGCCGTTCCTTCCAGGATACGTGCTTTACATGTACAGCAAACACCGCCTTTACAGGCAAAAGGAAGATCTGCTCCGGCAGCCTGAGCGGCATCCAGGATCGAAGTTCCGTCAGAATTCAATGGAATTTCCAGCTGATCACCGTCCAGAATAATCGTTACCATTGAATCAACAGTTGGTTCATTGGAAACGCGTTCAGCCGGTTTTATTATAGGAGTGGAAGTGGCAAACAACTCGAAATGAATGTTTTTCTCATCAATTCCAGCTTGCATCATTCCATCTTTTACCGCGTGGATCATTTCTTCCGGTCCGCAAACGTAAACACCGTGAATAGGCTGATTTGCAAAAAACGCTTTGTTGAGTTTTGTTACTTTATCTAAATCGATTCGCCCTTTTTGCAACGCATTCCCCAAGCTTTCGCGGCTCAAAACATGAATCAGCCTGAAACGATCAAGGTGTTTGTTTTTAAGCGCTTCGAGTTCTTCTCTGAAAATAATACTGTGGAATCCTTTGTTTCCGTAAACCAATGTCACGTCGCTCAACGGCTCTTCTGTTAGAATCGTTTTTACAATCGAAAGAATCGGTGTAATCCCACTTCCGGCAGCAACCAGTAAATAACTTTGAGAAACAGTCGGATCAGGAGTAAATGCGAAATGTCCGGTTGGTGTCATGACCTGCATGCGATCACCGGCTTTGAGCGATTCTTTTGCCCAGCTGGAAAAAGCACCATTTTCAATGCGTTTAATTGCCACGCGCCATTCGTTTTCGTTTGGTGCCGTGCAAATGGAATACGAACGACGAATGTCCTCGTTGTTCACCATCGCACGTAATGTCAGGTATTGGCCTGCTTTGTAGCTATAGTCGGCAGATAGTTCCTCCGGAATGGCAAATGCAACCGAAATCGTGTCATCCGTTTCCGGGCGAACATCAATTACAGTCAGATCATGAAACTTGGGCGTCATTTTCGTTATTTTGAATGCAAAAATAGCAAATCTATCGGGTCAGCGAGTGTCGCCGGCCGATTTACCTTGCCAATTTCAGGTCAGTATTTTACAAATTGTGTGCGGATCAATTTCTCACC
Organism: Candidatus Fluviicola riflensis; assembly: GCA_002243285.1. Lineage (GTDB taxonomy): Bacteria > Bacteroidota > Bacteroidia > Flavobacteriales_D > Crocinitomicaceae > Fluviicola > Fluviicola riflensis. The sequence goes on from CP022585.1 coordinate 796,428, forward strand.
GGTAAGGGCCTCAATAAAATAACTTCCCGCTGCCAATTCTGAAACGTCGAAAGTATTGTTCGAAAGCACGAAACGGTTGATTTTTCCATCGGTTGAAATCACATTGATTTCTCTGATCACAGCATTTTCCGGAGCCAGTAATTGCACGGTTGAATTACCCGGATTCGGATAAGCGATCATCCAGTTATCCGTTTTTAATTCCTCCAGTGAAACTGTATTCAGTGCCAAAATTACTGCCTGGTATGCATTGATTTTTCCCATTCCCCAGCGCGTATGTCCCGGAGCAGTAATAACGCCGGTGTGCTGGTCTAATCGCGCGGTACTTTTAATGATAGATTTCACCTGTGCCGAACTCAAAAACTGGTTGGCATCCAACATCAATGCTACAATTCCGGTACCACACGGTGAAGCCATCGATGTCCCGGAAAAACGTGCGAAATCGTAATCCGTTCCATTGAAATTGGTTGTTGCTATTTGCGAGTAAGCAGCATCGGTGAACGACGAAATGGATGAAGCAACTGAAACACCCGGAGCCGAAATATCTGGTTTCATTTCTTCGGTGTAAATCGGCCCTGTACTGGTAAAACTGGCAATAGCTCCGCCTGCAGGATTTCCCTGGCCGTTAATATATCCTGATGAATAAGCACCAACACTGATCACATCCGGTGAACAAGTCGGTTCGCCGATACTGTATTGAGAATCACCTGAAAGTCCATCGGTTAAACCATGAGTTACCAATGGCATCCCCCAGTTTCCAACACCTGTTGTGAGTTCTGTCACGTTCCAGTAATGTACAGTTCCTGCACTTGCTGCGCTTTTCAATACCACTTTGATATTGGTGTTGGTACATTTTGCCCGCAAGCGGATGTTTGGCCGGTTGTTAAGCGGATTGCTGTATTCCGCTGCAACATTAAAGAAAATGGTATCAGGTCCAACTACCAAAATCGAATCAAGGTAATTGTTCATACTTGCCGGGTAAAGCGGACTTGCAGCCAGCAAAACATCACTTGAATTGTACAAGCTGATTCCTGCGGCAAAATCATTGTTTTCCTCGCCCCACATCGTAATACTTTGTCCCCACATGAAGGGATTGGCCGAATAATCATAGAAATTAACGCGGCTCGAGAAACTATCGTTGTTGAATGTTTTTTTGATATGGAAGTTCACGTTTCCGTTATTTCCGGCAGAAGAAACAAATACAACTCCCTGGTCGCTCAATTGAGCAATGGCTTGCGAAAGAATCGAATTGCCATCCAGTGTTCCCATGTAATACAAGCCCCAGCTCATGTTGATCACAAGGCGTTTTCCTGCGGCATCGGCTTTCACTTTCATCCAGTTAAATGCGTCGATTACCGAAGCGGCATCGATCAAAAAGGTGGTAAACAGAAACTCCGATTCAAAGGCAAATCCTCTGTATTGTGACAATCCTGCACCGCTTCCGCCTGCAATTCCGCCAACGTGTGTGCCATGTGTATTGTAGCTGTAAATATTAGCGGTGTCGCTTCCGGCAGCCATCAATTCAGCAACATTGTCAAACTCTACACCGTAAGAATACCCTGAGGGTAAATCGCCGGTTTGCTTGAATTGGTCCCAGGCTGCGTGAATACGTGTTGCTGTCAACAATGTATCGTAAAACATTGGTTGTGTGTAGTCAAAGCCCCAATCGGTGATGCCGATCAACACCTCTTTTCCGGTGAAAGCCTCGGGCAAATTCCAGCCTTGCTGAACACTGTCGGCATGCGTATCTTTCACAGCTTTGTCTAAGTTTGGTGCCACTTTAGGTGGAATTTCAACATAGGAATAAACGGTTGAAAAATCCAGCTCATTTATCAATTCCAACGGGACTTTGATTGTTGCAATATCTCCGATGGTGGAGCCGAAAAGCACTCCCGCTTCTTTGAAAGCCGACCACGAAACATTGGATTGTGTTTTTCCGAACAGCGAAACGTAATAAGTTCCGTGAATTTTATTGATCGGAAAGCGTTGCAGCATTGTTTCGTCGATCTTGCGTGATTGCGTATACTGCTTTGATATTGTTTGAAGTAATTGCCACTCACTCAGATTCTGTTGCGATTGATGTTGGTTCCAGCCTACGAAACAGATGGAAAGAGTAAGTATAAGAAGGCATGTTTTCATAGCGTTATTTTAGGGCGCAAGATACGAAAGATTTGATTGAGGGAAAGAGCAGGAAAAGGATGTTTAACTCATTGGATAGCTTCATGATAATTTATACCTCGATAACCGATTTATGAACAAAAGTGTAAATATCGTTTTGCTATTTTTTGAAGTAGAAAAAAAACTGTATTTTTCGGTCGGTAATGACCAATCACTATGGAAGCTGTTAAGAAGGTACACTCGTCTTCTTCCCATTCGAACAAATCGGATGGGAAAAAGCCATTTTTGGGCATCCAGGCCAAGTTAAATGTCAATAAACCAGGTGATAAATACGAAGTAGAAGCCGATCAGGCCGCCGAGAAGGTTGTTTCAAAACAATCAACTCCCACACCTGCTTTTGTTCCGTCTACTTCTCCCGTTCAACTCAAACAAGAAGATGAGCAGCCTGTTGTTCAGGAAAAACCGATAGCAGCAAGTATTACTCCATTTGTGCAAGCGAAAGAAGAGGAATCCGCCCAGATGATGGAAGAGGAACCGGCCCAGGCACAGGAGGAAGAAGTTCAGGCACAGGAGGAAGAAGTTCAGGCAAAAGAGGAAGAAATACAAGCCAAAGAGGACGAACCTGCTCAACTGATGGAAGAGGAACCGGCCCAGGCACAGGAAGAAGAAGTCCAGGCGAAAGAAGAAGAACTGCAAGCCAAGGAAGACGAGCCTACACAGATGATGGAGGAAGAACCTGCTCAAGCTCAGGAAGAAGAGGTTCAGACCAAAGAAGACGATGAGCTTCAAACAAAACTACAGCCTTCGGCACCTGCGACTTCTTCCCAACCAAGCATTAATGACAAATTAAGTTCCTCTAAAGGTTCAGGCTCACCTATTTCGGGCGGTGTAAAACAGGAAATGGAAAGTGGATTCGGGGCTGATTTCAGTGACGTAAAAATCCACACCGATGACCGCGCAGCCTCGATGAGCAAAGAAATCGGAGCGCAGGCATTTACCAATAAAGGCGATATTTATTTTAATCAAGGTAAATTCAATCCGGCCACTCAACAAGGGAAAACTTTGCTGGCACATGAATTAACGCATACCATTCAGCAAGGAGCTGCAGGCGAGAAGAAAGATTCTGAAGCTGACAAGGATAAAACTGCTTCGGAAGATAAAACCCCAACAACTGATCAGGCTTCAACGGATAAACCAGCTGATGCCGTTTCAACTCCGGGAGCAACTTCAACTTCTGCAACAACTTCTGGCGCTCCATCTGTTGCTCCACCCAAGCCAGCCGAAGTTGCACCGATTGTGGGTACGCCACTCACCGCCGATGGACTTAAGGCAGAGGGCGAAGCACCTGTAGAAGGCGAAGCGGTAGCAGAAGAGGAAAAGAAACAACCAAATCCAGAGGAAGATCCGAATTTTATTGCAGTTACAGCAGCAATTTCGAACGAGACGGAGGATCAGGAACCGAAAGAAAATCCCGACGAGCTTTCCAATGATGCCATGGAAGCAGCCAAATCACCATCCAACGAAGCGGAAAGTTTGGCGATGGTTGACCAGGTGGATGAAATGGAAAGCCAGGAGCCAAAGGAATTTAGTGCTGAAAACTTTAAGAAACTCCTCTCTGCCCGAATCGATGAAATGCAATTGCCAACCAATAATGAGGAGGCGGATGATTTCGAGGACAATAATAATATCGAGGAAGTTAATCAAAAAGCCACCGGAGATGTAAAATCGGAAACGGAAGCCACTAGTGGAGCTATCGATCAATCTACAAACAAAGATCCGAATGTAAAACCGGAACACAACCGGAAGGAAGAACCGCTTCCTGAGATTCCGCAAAGCAAAAAACCGAAAAACGTTAAGGCATCCAAAGCCGTTCCTGAAGTCCGTCGAGCGAATGAAGTAGAGCAACCGTTGGCTGACGATACAGCGCGTTTGGATAATGCGATGGCCGAAAATGAAGTAACCGATCACCAGTTATCCATTTCGCAGGAGCCGAAATTTGAGCAGGCTCTCGGTGAGAAAAATAAAGCAAAAGAGGAATCTGGCAGCATTGTCAAAGTAGCTCGTCAACAGGAAACCTCTGTGTTGCAGAAAAACGCATCGAAGTCTCAGAAAATGGGTCAGGAAGAACTTCAGGGAATGAAGTTGCTGAATGATCAATCGGTGAAGAAAGTAACTGGTGACCAAAAATCGACCGGAAGCAAAGATACTTCCGAACGTGAACGGGTGTCGGGAGAGATCAATAAGATCTACGACAGGACCAAAACCGACGTTAACAAAATTCTCGATGACCTGGATGCCAAGGTGGAAAAAGACTTCGCTGCAGCTTCAGACAAAGCAAAAAAGAAATTCGAGTCGTATGTGGCGTACAAGTTCGCTATTTACAAAGCCGACAGGTACGGTGGGTTAGATGGCCCGGTTTGGTGGACACGTGATTTGTTTGCCGGATTGCCCGACGAAGTAAATGTGTACTTCGAGGAAGGAAAGGCCGAGTTTGAAGCGGTCATGGACAAAGAAATCGATACGATTGCCCATCACATTGCCGATGAATTGAATCGTGCTACCCAACGCATTGAAGATGGTAAACAAGAAGTCACCGATTACGTTGAAACACTTCCGAAGAATCTCAAACAATTCGGAAAAGAAGCGTCAGAAGCTATCCTTGAGAAATTTGACGAATTGTCTGAAGAAGTAAACGCCAAGGAAGAAGAACTGGTCGATATGTTGGCCGAAGAATACGTTGCCAGCTTGGAGGAAGTGAACGAGCGTATCGATGAAATGAAAGCGGCCAACCGCGGATTGATCGATATGGCGATGGATTTCGTTAACGGTGTGATCGAAACCATTCGCAAGCTGAAAGAAGCAATCATGGGACTGCTTTCTGCCATTGCCAGTGCGATCAGCGTGATCATGGCCGACCCGATTGGCTTTATGGGCAACCTCTTCGATGGTATTGGCCAGGGAATTGATTTGTTCAAAACCAACATTCAAAAACACTTGCTGGGTGGTTTATTGGAATGGCTTACAGGAACCATGGGACCAATGGGGATTACGATACCGGAAGATATTTTCAGCCTGAGTGGTATTTTTAGTCTGGTAATGCAAGTGTTGGGCGTCGGTTGGGACATGCTGCGGATGAAAGCGGTCAAATCGATGGGCGAACCAACCGTAAACGCATTGGAAACAGGTGCGGATGCAGGTTTCTCCATCTTCAAAACCATGAAGAGCGGAGGTATCATGGGCTTGTGGGAATTTGCGAAAGAGAAATTCTCTGACCTCAAGGAAACCATCATCGACGCCATCAAAGAAATGCTGATCACCAAAGTGATCGAAGCGGGAATCAAGTGGTTGCTTTCATTGCTCATTCCGGGAGCAGGTTTCATCAAAGCCATCATGGCCATCAAAGACATCGTGGTCTTCTTTGTTGAAACCGCCATCATGCTCATTCCTGCCATCACCGAAGCCATCCTTGCATTGGCAGCTGGTTCGGTAGCCGGTGTAGCCAAAGCATTTGAATTCGGATTGTCGAAACTAATTGTTCTTGTAATCGGTTTGTTCGCTAAACTGATTGGTCTGGGCGATTTAGCGAAGCGGGTTCAGAAGATCTTCAAGAAGATCCGCAAACGAGTGGATAAGGTGGTGCGTGATTTGTTCAAGAAAGCAAAGAGAGCTGGACGTAAGTTGATGCGGAAGTTGGGGATAGGGAAGAAGAAGAAAGGTTCGAAGCCTGAAAATGATACCCGAAGCCAGGCTGAAATGAAGAAAGATCTTGATTCCGGCGTTAAGGAAGGAACTAAATTTATATCATCAGGAAAGTATTCTAAAAAAGAGGTTGACAAAAAACTAAAGAAAATTGAGGCAAAGTATTTACTTGAGGACTTAAAATTAGTTTCAAGCGGAAAAGATAAATTTCATATTCATGGAAAAGTGAACCCTGAAAAGGAGGGGGTTGAAATTGTTGAAGTAGATGAATTAATACGAGATGATTTTGCTGATGAAAAAAGGCCAATTGATGAATCAGATCAATTATATTCGCTATTCCGCGCCATGAATCTCGAAGAAATTGATGTGTTGAGGAAGGAAAAGAAACTAGGTATACGAACTCATGATAAGGACAATAAAAAAAGGAAAATAAAAAAAGGGAATCCGAAAGGACAACCATTTCTTGCGACTGATGCTGAATATTCCAAAAAATTAATGAAGAGAAAAGGGGAAGAAGGAATTGAGAAAAATGATAAAAGTATCCAAGAAATGTACGAATACTTAGTTCAAATTGATTTCATAAAAGGAACAAAGGAAGTCTTGGAGGATCCTAAAACAGCACGTGTTGAACAAGGTGATCATCATACCAGAAATGAGTTTAGGAAGCATGAAGTGAGAAAAAAGGATGAGAAAGGAATAGTTGTACTTAAACTTGAACCTAAAAAAGAAACAGGAAAGGAAAAAGTTTTGAATTATGGGATCACTCCGAAAAATTGGGAGATAACCGATCCATTGCAGATTGTAAATTCAAGAATTGCTCGGATTAGAATCATTGCTAAACTTGTCAAACTGAAATAACTATGGAGATTGAAAAACAAAAAGCAATAGATAATATACTAAATAATCTTGAAATAGAAATTGCTGATAATTCAAGTTATACAGATGTTGCTGAAAAGTGCGTTGATGAGATGACTGAGCTTTCAGAGGATTATAATGATATAATTGTTGACTATTCCAGAAATCTGTTAACTCGAATTAACACGGAGAATGACTCCTCAAATTCCGAATTTAAACTAGAGCTTGTTTTAAAATCATTGATCAGGCGTCAGCAGGAAAAAACTGCTTTTGATTTGGCTTCTGAAGCTATTCTTCACAAAGAAACAGAAGATAAATTATTTTATGTAGAGTTTCTAATCGGATTAGACCATGATGAAACCGTTGACATATTAACAAAAGCGCTAAATGTTATCGAATCTTTCGATGAATATAGCGGACACGCACAGGAAGAAATCATTGAGTACCTGATTCGAAAAAAAGAAGAAAACGCTCTTCCGGCTGTTGTTAATTGTTTAACTGATGTTTCTGCAAGAGTGAGGGCAACAGCATTAAATTTTATAAAGTATTTTGATAAAGAAGAGTCTGCGAGAGATTTAGTTAAAATGCTTGAAACCGAAGACTGGGAATATAATATTCTTATCATTTTAGAGTTGATTTCTAAATGGAATAAAAAGGAGTTTCTGCAAGATTTAGAAAAATACTCATTAGAGGATTGGGTTCTTGAAGATGAGGAGATCATGGAAGCATTTGAAAAGGCAATCAAAGAATTGTCTTAATTTGGGATAAAGAGCATTTTGAATTTAGCAGTTTCCAAATTAGTGCCTAAATTTCCGAATATTAAATTTAGGTTTGTCATTCTTAGCGAAACACTAGGTGTTGAATCAGAAAAGAATAAACAAGACGTCGAAGATCGTAAAGATGAGATATTGAAGTCTTTACAAATAATAGATACCACGAAAATTCAACTTCATTTTGCAGACACTAGTTATATTCTTGGAGAAGATGTTGACTCTCAAACAGGAGCAGATTCAAAAGAATCTGTTATTGTATTTAAAGGAAGTAATCAAACGTTAGTAGCTTATTCGATAAAACCATCTGGAGAAACGACTACAAGGGAAATTGCTATAGCGATTGGAAAAGGGGTATTTAATGGGAAATTGCCAAATGTATTATGAGTCATATTATTTCTATAACTGTAGACCTAAAGGCATTAAATTGGAATTTCATAAGAGGTGATGAAGATCCGAATTATCAAATGATAATGAAGTATTTGAACTCATCGGAGTTTCCACCATATATGCTGGATATGGTTAATTTCATAACAAATTCCGAATTGGAATTCTACTTACCAGAAGAAATTCCTAGTAGGTACATTAATCAAAATGGGTTACATATAGTAGATACAGAATTGATAAATAAGATTGGCACTTATTTCCATGTATTTGAGAAAAATGTTATGTTTTTTTCAAACTTCTTAGATTTAGATGAGAAAAATTTTTTCAAGGTGGACGGAAGACTAATTGATGAAGATACTCTAGCGTGTTTGATTAAAGTTGAATCGAAAAAGATCATTTATTATTTCCTCGATGATTTTTACACTGAATTTTTTGATTGACTTCAATGTTTAAATTCAGAAATGAGGTTGTTAGCGTGAGTTCGATATAAGAATTTCAGTCAGAATTCTTTAAAATATTTGGATTGTGATTTCAGTTCGCTGTTATTTACAAAATAGCAACTTCAAATGAGCAGAGATACTGAATGTGTTGCATTAATTGAAACGATTAATATCCCCTTAAAATTTTGTTAATTTGATAAATTGTGAGCAACATTTCTCAAAAAGATTTGTTTTACTCATAGCAACATTCGTACCTTGCAGGTACAACAACCAAGCATGAGTAAAAGCGTTTCCATAACCGAAGGAGTAGAAGTAAGCGTAAGTACCCAATTTCGGGCTGATGTTTCGCATACAACCGAAAACTCCTATTTTTTCAATTACCGTATCGGGATTGAAAACCGCAATAGCTTTTCCGTTAAATTATTGCACCGCGACTGGTTCATTTTCGATTCGTTGAATCCGCCTGTACACGTGAGCGGAGAAGGAGTAATCGGCCAGCAGCCAGAACTGGAATCAGGTGAGATTTACAGCTATACAAGCGGTTGTGAGCTACATTCTGAAATCGGCTCCATGCACGGTTTTTACACTTTCCTGAATGTGGAAACAAACGAGATTTTCCGCGTGAATATCCCTGCGTTTGATATGGTGTTTCCCGGAAGATTAAACTAAGCGGTTTTCTTTCTGCGAAGTAATATAAATACGACAATTACACTTAAACCGCCGATTACAAGCCATTCCCATTTTAATTTAGCAACGCCTTTTTCAGGAGAATTAATACCGCTATTTTCGACATCGGTCTCAATTTCCATACGAATGATCTGTTCTTTTAAACGTGACAATTCGTTATCGTCTTCACTGTTTTGCAGCTGAATCTCACGTTGAATCGCTTGTTCCTGCTCCATGTAAATGGTTGAGCCTTTGTAGTCATTCATACTTTTGGCAACCTCGGCAAGTGCTTTTAACGCATCGCTGGTTTCGTTTTTCAGGTTGTTTTTTCTGGAGAAATCGAGTGATTTGGTATACCAGAAAATGGCCTTATCATTATCCGAAGTATAAAAATAATAATCACCAAGGTTGTAATAACTCTCTGAAATTGCTTTGGAATTTCTGATCTTCAATCGAAGCTCGAGCGCTTTTTCAAAATAGGCCCTGGCCTGAGCTGTGTCGCCACTCTCAAAATAAACAATAGCCAGGTTGTTATACGCATGCGCTACAGGATTAGTGGTAAATCTTGTGCGTTTGGCATATTCCATCGAATAGCGAAAAAAGCGGGTAGCAATCCCATAATCTTCCTTTAATTGATAAATCGCACCCAATCGCGCATAACCCATACTCACTTTTTGGTATTCTTTGTGCTTCTTTAAAACCGTAATGTAACGCTGATACGTTTCAATTGCCTTTTGGTATTCGTGTTTCAAAATGTAGGTTTCGCCCAGCATTTGAAATGACTTCACTTTCGTTACAGGATTGTCACTTCGCTTGTCATGCCGGATCGCACGCAACGACCAGTAATAACTCGATTTCTGGTCTTTCTGATGGATATAACCCAAGGCAATCAACCGGCAGGCCGTTCCCAGCATCTGATCATCACCGCGTTCTTCCATATTCGACAGCAAAGCTTTGGTCATTGCGATACAATCAGCGTGTTTGCCAATCGTCAATAGATAATGAGCCAACGTGATTTTTCCGCGTTCGATTGCCGGATAATAATGATTGTCAATGCCGTACAGGAACAAGTCTTCTCCCAGTATCTTCAGTGAATCCTGCGATTCGGCGTTGTAATATTCCGTTAGTTTTTCGCAGGCATAAACGCGTTCCTTTCCGGTGCCGTTTCTGAAATCTTCCAGCAAAGCAGTAATGTTTTGAGCGAAAGAATAGCTGAAGCCAAATAAGAAGAAGAATAGAAGCGTTTTTTTCACAAGGTCTGTTTTTGAATCCGAATGTACAAAAAAAGGATAGATACGTAAACCTTCTTTTGGCAATTTGAACGAGGAATCTGCCAAAACAATGATTACTTTTGCTGAAAATAAAGGAACTATGTCAAACGCTATTTTTCATGTGCCGGTTGCTGTAAATGAGCCGGTAAAACCATACGCACCAGGAACAAAAGAGCACGCTGATCTAATCGTAGAATATAATAAACTCTATAATCAGACACCAATTGATATTCCGCTTTACATCAACGGAAAAGAAATAACGACAGCCGATAAAAAACCGATGTCGCCACCGCACGAACATCAAAAAGTGATCGGACATTTCAATTACGGAAATGCTTCTCATGTAGAACAGGCAATCGATGCAGCGTTGGCAGCTCGTGAACAATGGGCCAATTTACCTTGGGAACAGCGAGCGGCTATTTTCCTGAAAGCAGCTGATTTGTTAGCCGGACCGTTTAGAAATCGCATGAATGCAGCCACAATGTTGGCGCAATCGAAAAATGTAATGCAGGCAGAAATTGATGCTGCGTGCGAATTGATCGACTTTTTCCGATTCAATGTGCAGTACATGACCCAGGTTTACAAAGAACAACCGGAATCATTGCCGGGAATGTGGAACCGTTTGGAATACCGTCCGCTCGAAGGATTTGTATTCGCGGTTACGCCGTTCAATTTTACGTCAATTGCAGCCAATTTATGTGCTGCTCCTGCAATGATGGGAAATGTGGTGGTTTGGAAACCTGCAGAATCTCAAATGTATTCCGCACAGGTAATCATGGAATTGTTCAAAGCTGCCGGTGTTCCGGATGGTGTGATCAACATGGTTGCGGTTGAAGGACCGGTTGCCGGAGACGTGGTATTCAAGCACAGAGCATTTGCGGGATTGCATTTCACCGGATCTACAGCCGTTTTCAGAAACCTGTGGAAAGAAATCGGGAACAACATTGAAAACTACAGAACCTATCCTCGTATTGTTGGAGAAACAGGCGGTAAAGACTTTGTGATGGTACATAAAACTGCTAACCCTGCTGAAGTTGCGACCGCACTTTCACGAGGTGCGTTTGAATTCCAGGGACAAAAATGTTCTGCAGCATCACGTGGTTACATTCCTTCCAATATCTGGCCGGAAGTAAAACGTATTTTGGTAGAGCAAGTGCAATCTTTCAAAATGGGAAGTCCTGCTGATAGTTCGAACTTTGTGAATGCAGTGATCGACGGTCGTGCTTTTGATAAAATTGCGGGATACATTGATTTCGTAAAATCACAGCCTGACGCAGAAATCATCGTAGGTGGAAATTATGATAAATCGGTAGGGTACTTCATTGAACCAACTGTTATTGTAACCACCAATCCGAAATTCAGGACGATTTGCGAAGAGATTTTCGGGCCGGTACTAACACTTTACGTGTACCCTGAAAATGAGTTTGAACAGACGTTGAAATTACTCGACGAAACATCTGACTATGCCTTGACAGGTTCGATTATTTCCAACGACCGTTACGCGATTCAAACCGCAACCAAAGCGTTGGAAAATGCAGCGGGTAACTTCTACATCAACGATAAACCTACGGGAGCCGTGGTTGGACAACAACCATTTGGCGGAGCCCGTGGTTCAGGTACCAACGATAAAGCCGGTGCTGCCATGAACTTGCTGCGTTGGGTTTCAGCACGTACAATCAAAGAAACATTCGTTCCACCGACAGATTACCGTTACCCGTTTTTGGGATAACATCGGATTGACACTAGTTAGACGCTCTTCTATGTAATGGAAGGGCGTTTTTTTTGGCTATCTGAAAAATTGTTCTGGTAACACACTGGAAATTAAAGGAGAAAGCAGGGGGATTGCCCAGCCGGTCAAATCTTTCCAGCTGGTTTTCAACCCAAAAGTTTGAAGCATTGACTCACGTTCAGCAGCCCAGTTTTGCCAACTTTCTCCTTCTTTGGGACGTTTTCCAAGCTCCTGATCAACAATGTAATTTCCAAACCGCTGTAACTCTGTTCTTGCCGGAATAAAAAAAAGAGCCAAAATAAACGTATAGAAAATCCCCTCTGTTGCAACCCCCTGGCTGTTGATGAAAGGCTGATCTTTCCCGTAAAGATCGAGATGAATTTGCTGCATAAAGTAGGTCGTGAGGCTTGCAAGCGAAATAAGCGCGCCAATAATTTTCAGGAAACGCATCTGTAGTTGGTGCAGCACATAATAGCGACTGATCGTTTCTTTATTAGGAAGGCGTTTTCTGTGATTATACGCAATGTTACCTGTGATGAGTATAACCAGCAATCCAAGTACTGAAGCTACTGTTGTTATTAAAACAGAAATCCCCAACTTGGTGCTAAAGTCATGAATCGGTGGATACAGATGGATGTTCATTTGACTGGAAAGAAGTCGCGGAACAAACACAAGTGTGGCCATACCGGCTCCAAGTATGCTGAGTAACCATAGGATGCGGCGAATCGGATAATTGAATGTATGACGGAGCTTTCTAAATGCCCGTGTCGATTCCAGTATCAGAACCGGAGAAATTGTGAAACAGAAAATTAATAGGATGAGCCAAATTGGCAAAGAGGGACAGGCCGAAAAAGGGGAATAGGTGAGTGATACTTTGTTGAAGGCTCTCATTTCTTCAATGTATTCTGGAGAAACTCTGGCATTCAGACTCTCTGAGTCAAAGTAAAATGGTTTGTCTGACGGAAAGTAAAAGTACAGTAGTACTGCTAATGCAGTTCCCATTAAAGATAAACTGACGGCCCAGAAAATGTGTTTTTGTGAATAGAGTTCTTTCGCTTTCATAACATTGATTCAATAATAGTCAACTAAAGGAATTCGAGTTAGTAAAACTACAATATAGAACGTTGAATTTCAAGATGGAATGAATTATTGTTGGAATCAATCATGGATACTAAAACGCAACGAGTATCTTTACCTTTCCAAACTAACTTTTACCATGGATTTCGAAAAAAAGTATCCTATTACTCAACAACCAGGCGATTTTGTGACCGTTCAATGGTCGCGCGGCTACAAAGCAGTTGATCTGTATTACAAAAATGAATTGATCGGTTCGGTGCAAGGTTCCGCAACATTGAAAGCTGGTACCAAAATCACGGATACGGTTCTGGGAACAATCGGGTTAAAACTTTCTGAAAAACCGGTGATGCTTGATGTGATTATAGATGGTTATCACAGTCCGGTAAATGTGAGTCATCCCGTAAAAGAACTCAAAAAAACCGCAACTTTTTTCTGGATCATTGCCGTGTTTTCGTTTATCGCCGGAGCCATTGAGGTAGGTGTGTTCAGAGATACGGGTACGGTAGAAAAGACAGTAATGACGATCAATGGATCAGTGCTGATTATCTATATTATTACCGCTGTTTATGTAGGGAAAGGCAAGGTCTGGGCTTACTATTTAGGTTTTTCAGTTTTTGCATTTTTCACCCTTTTCACCTTACTCGTTTTGTTTGGTGGAATCATGTGGGGATTTTTGTTGTACCTATTCCAGGTATTCCGGTTCGGAGCTTTGGGCTTGTTGATTTATAATATCAAAACAGCCAATGCCGCAAGAAAACATCAGCAGTATGCTTCATATAATGATGCTGAATTACTGGATAGCAAGCTCTGAAATCCGTTTAAATCACCAACAACAGATTTCCTTATATTTAACCCATGCAATCAATCATTCGCTCGCGTTCCTTTTTGGCTTGCTGCCTTATTCTGGCGGTGAGTTTGATTTACCGTTTCAATTATTTCACCAACGAAAGTAAAAACGGTTACAACGCCACAACCTGGGATGCGCTCGGTTATTACATGTATTTACCCGGCTACCTTATTTACGATGATGTAACGGAATTGAAATGGATGCCGGAAATTGATAGTACTTATCACGTTACCGGTGGACAGATGTACCAGGCCACACCGCTCGAAAAAGGCGGTTATGCATTTAAATACCTGGGCGGAGTTGCCATCATGGAATTACCGTTTTTCTACATCGGACACACAGTTGCTTATTTCACAGATGCGCCGCAAGACGGTTTTTCCTGGCCGTATCAATACGCGATTATGTTTGGAGCCCTTTTTTGGTTTTTGATCGGTTGTTTGATCTTACGAAAAGTTCTGCTGCGTTTTTACAATGAAACTATTACCACGCTCACTATCTTGCTGCTTTGTTTAGCAAGTAATGCATTACAATACGTCAGTGTTGATGGCGCTATGAGTCATTCGTTCATCTTTCCATTGTACGCGGCGATGCTTTGGCTCACGATCCGCTGGCACGAACAACCTAAACGAACAACTGCTCTTTTCATCGGATTGGTAGCCGGATTAGCTGCCATTTCTCGTCCTACGGAACTGATCATCATCTTTATCCCGATTTTATGGAGTCTCGAAACTTCTGGTAAGTTGAAGTCGAAGTGGGCATTGGTGAAACAACATCGTATTCATATTCTGTATGCCATAGCTGGTGGAATTATCGGGATTTTCCCTCAATTACTGTATTGGAAACAAGCCACCGGTTCGTGGATTTACGATGTGGGAAGCAAATGGTTTTTCCTCAATCCGTGGTGGCGTGTGCTTATCGGATTTGAAAAAGGCTGGTTTATCTACACACCGATTGCCATTTTTATGGTCGTTGGTTTATTCCTCATGAAAGGAAAACCGTTTAGAAGATCAGTTCTCGTGTTTTGTCTGTTGAATATCTGGATCATCATTTCCTGGTCCGATTGGCGCTACGGAGCCAGTTATTCAACACGCGCACTCGTGCAAAGTTACCCGGTTTTTGCATTGGCACTGGCTGCTTTTCTTGAACGAACGTACGCGAACCGAAAACGGATTGTGGTCATCGCATTGGGGCTTTACCTCATTGGTGTCAACCTGTTCCAGATTCTGCAATACAATGCCGGGGTCTTGCATTACGATCACATGAATGCACAATATTATGCTGCCATTTACCTCGATGCCGACCCAACACCACTCGATTACAGTTTGCTGGATACCGATGAAATTATCCGTGATGAATCAAAGTTCAAAACAACGCGAAAAGCGACCATAGAACATGCGAATGTCAATGCGAAAATGGGCTCGGAGTTTGGTCTTACTACTTTCCCTGTCAAGCAGGAACAATGGATCAAAGTGCGTTTGGAAATTACTTCGGTTAGCGGAAGAAACACCGGTTATTTGACATTGAAATGTTTCAGCAAAGACAAAGTTGTGAAAGAAAAACGCTTCCGGATGGCTGTGCCACTTGGCAAAGACAATGAACAAATGACCTACGAATGTTACCTTAATTTGGGGTTGATTAAAACAGGCCCAGCCGATTACGTCGCCATAGGAATCGATTCATTTGCAGCCTATGAAGGCCGGAATGCAAAGCTTACTATCACTGGATTAAGAAAATCTTAGAAGTAATAATTGAGATTGTTTTCATGAGCACTCTTAACGGCATTAAGTAACAATCGCAAGAGAACAAGGTGAAGTTAAGCGTGATCGAGGCCCTGTTTGAGCACAGTCATCGGGTTGTTTGTAAAACAATCCGCTAATGACTTTTTGCGAGTTGGGTTGAGATAGCTTAATAAGGCGTAGTTCTCAAGATTGGGACTTACAGCCTTGATTTTTTGCTTACTTACCTCCTTGTTACGTCCGCCAACCGCGGACGACAAGTCGTCTTCGTGAGCAGTGCTCACTCTTCATCAAGAAAAAAGTAAGGACACTACTTCAAGCATTTAAAATAATCAAACGGTTCCAAACAATCATTACATTGATAATGTGCCTTACACGCGGTGCTCCCAAACTGGCTCACCATTTTGGTGTTCCTGGAATTACATATCGGACATGGAACTACCGTCGGAGCGGAAAACAGCACGCTTTTATCCACTTCATTTTCGGGTGGAGCAATGCCGTATTCTTTGAGTTTTCGCCGGCCGTTTTCAGAAAGCCAATCGGTTGTCCAAGCCGGAGAAAGAGTGGTGGTCACAACAAGATCATTGATTCCGTGTTCGGCTAGTTTAGCGCGAATATCTTCTTCGATGACACGCATTGCCGGGCAACCGGAATACGTTGGTGTAATCACAATTTCGGCAGAGTTGCCAATCAGATTTACCGATCTCACCACTCCTAAATCAACAACTGATAAAACCGGAACTTCCGGATCTGAGACTTCTTCGAGCCAATGCCAAATATCAGTGACAGTTACCATTCCATTCCCGGGTAGGCGCGTTGCATGTATTGTAATTCAGCCAATAAAAAGCCGAGGTGTTCGGTATGTTTTCCAAGTCGGCCGCCTTGTTGTTTCCAATTGTTAGTAGGAATTGTCAACGTAGCTGCTTCTACAACTTCCTGAATGCGTTCCATCCAAAGCGGACGTAAAGCTGCCAAGTCAACACCAACTTTCGCCTCGATCATTGCCTGGTCAGTTTCATCCATGAAAAACAATTCATCGGAATAGCGCCACAACAAATCCAAAGCGGCTTGTGTACGCTTGTGGGATTCTTCTGTACCGTCACCCAGTCGAATAACCCATTCGGATGAATGTTTGCAGTGATACTTGGTTTCTTTCAATGATTTTTCAGCAATTGCAGCCAATTGAGTATCGGAAGAATGGCGTAAAGCATCGTAAAACAATACTCGGAACGTATCAAACAGCCATTGACGCACAATCGTTTGCCCGAAATCGCCATTGGGTTGTTCTGCCAGCAATACATTTTTGTAATCGTGTTCGTAACGCAAAAAAGCCAGATCATCGGCCGTTTTACCTTCGTTTTGAACCTTTGCAGCATATTCGAACAAGCTCGTAGCCTGACCGATTAAATCAAGCGCAATATTTGTCAACGCGATATCTTCTTCCAAAATAGGTCCGTGCCCGCACAATTCCGAAAGGCGTTGTCCCAGGATCAGACTATCGTCAGCAATGCGAAGCGTATAGGTATATAAATTGTTTTCCATCTCTTTTTTTTAGACGAAAGACTTTAGACTGACAGACTTAAGGCAATAGACCAGACATTTGTCTTAAGTCTCTTGTCTTCAAGTCTTGAGTCTTGCGTCTTATTACATATGTGAAATACCATCCGGAACATCATAAAACGTTGGATGACGATATACTTTGCTTGCTGCCGGTTCGAATAATGAATCAGAATCGTCCGGATCAGAAGCAACAATTTCACTAGACGGAATCACCCAAATGGAAATCCCTTCGTTTCTGCGTGTATATACATCACGTGCGTTTTCGATTGCCAATTGTGCATCCGGAGCTCTTAAACTTCCCACGTGTTTGTGGTTCAATCCTTGTTTGCTTCGAATAAAAACTTCCCACAACGGCCATTCTTTCGTTGACATATTTTCTAATTTTATAAATTAAGATGCTTGTTTGGCTTTGCGTTTTTCTTCATGTACCAAAGCCGCTTCACGCACCCACATTCCGTTTTCTTTTGCATTTCTACGGGCAGCAACCCTGTCTTCATTGCATGGACCGTTACCTTTTACCACTTCCCAGAATTCGTCCCAGTTAATGGCGCCAAATTCATAATGGCCTGTTTCTTCATTGAACTTCAAATCTGGATCAGGAACCGTTAAACCGATCATTGCGGCTTGTGGAACTGTAACATCCACGAATGTCTGACGCAATTCATCATTGCTGAAACGCTTGATCTTCCAATCCATTGACTGTTTGGAATGCGGTGAATCGGAATCACTTGGGCCAAACATCATCAATGCCGGCCACCAAAAACGGTTCAACGCATCCTGTGCCAACGCTTTCTGGATCGGAGTGCCGTTTGCAAGCGTGCTCATGATCTCAAAGCCTTGGCGCTGGTGAAATGATTCTTCCTTACACACACGCACCATAGCACGGGCGTAAGGTCCATAAGAACAACGACAAAGCGGAACCTGGTTCATAATCGCAGCGCCGTCGACCAGCCAGCCAATTGCTCCCATATCTGCCCATGACAACGTAGGATAGTTGAAAATGGAAGAATATTTTGCTTTCCCGGAATGCAGATCATCGATGGTTGCTTCGCGGTCGGCACCTAATGTTTCAACAGCGCTGTATAGATAAAGGCCGTGACCGGCTTCATCCTGTACTTTTGCCAGCAAAACGGCTTTTCTGCGAAGATTCGGAGCTCTCGTAATCCAGTTTCCTTCAGGCAACATCCCCACTATTTCAGAGTGAGCGTGCTGTGAAATCTGACGAATCAGGGTTTTACGGTATTCCTCCGGCATCCAATCTTTTGGTTCGATGCGAATGTCTTTGTCGATTTTTGCCTGAAATGCAGCTTCCAGTGCTTCCAAATTGCTCTCTTTCATTAACGATAAATTGCATAACAAATATACGGCTTATTTGCGATTTAAGGGTGGAACGTTTCTAAATTAAGGTGACTCCGGTATTGGTTAGTGGATGCCTTTTCTCCCACAGATGCGCAGATTTTTCGCGCTCCTAACGGCAGCGCATTTGATCCAATATTTAAAGCGAGTCCGTTAGGCGAGCCTTATCCGTGCATCTGTGGGGATGTTTTTAGGTAAATCTGAAACAAGTAACGCCGAACAAAAATGTCCGGCGTTTTCAAAAAGGGTTTGTTTGTCCGATGTCTCGAACGGGTTGTTATTGGCCCGCGATGTGATCCTCGAGTGCGCTATAGCTCGAAGAAAAATCGAAGGTGCTCTTTAATAAGAAATAATTCTGTGGATCGTAACATTTGTCGTAGGCATATTTTGCCCAGTCGAGTTTGCTGGAATCATAACCAAAGGTCTTGTTGATGTTCGCAATTTGCTGAGCAGATAATTGTGTTTTATCAGCGTAGCTTTTTGCCATGTCCATTCTGTTAGAATCGAAGTTTTCGCTTTCAAGCATTTCAATCAATTGCAGGAAAGCCGGAGTGTTGGAACCGTCATTGTAGTAACCTCCGCCATAATTGCCTCCACCGTATGGAGGATTTGTAACAACCACATCAGGAGTGCTTGTATACCAATTGGAGCTTGTGATATTAACGGTTTGAATGATCTTAAAAACACCGAATTGATCTATTTCGGCAACCACGCGCTGATTCCACCCTGCGTTCACAGATCCGGTGTAAATACTGGATCCGTATTGCTGATCGGTGATTTGGATAAAGGTATTTCCGGCCGGAAGATCAAAAAAGCGAAAAATATTGGTGCTGCTCGTTTGCGTTTGATTGTACGCCGTAGCAGCATGAGTACCCTGGCGTAAAACGCGAACAAATAATTCTGCACCGAAGCTCATTTGGCTCTTCAGGGCAATTACTGCGAGAAGGTAAATCTTTTTCATGACAATCATTTTTATGTTATGATCGCCAATACCTAGATCGTGCCAAAACGGAATAACGCGTTTTTTTTGACAAAAAAATAACAAAAAAATCCCCGACGTTGCGGTCGGAGATTTCATATTATGTTGGAATTATATTATCGATTCAACATCACCGGCATTACCAGCATCAGAATGTCTTCGTTTTCATTATCGGTAGAATTCGGCATCAACAAACCAGCCCGACTAGGCTCGCTCATCGCGATTTTTACTTCCGTAGCGTCAATGTTATTGAGCATTTCCATCAGGAAACGCGAGTTGAAGGCAATTTCCAGATCGGTTCCGTCGTAGTGACAAGTCAGGCGCTCGTTGGCTTCGTTTGAGAAGTCAAGATCTTCAGCTGAAATATTCAATTCACTTCCTGCAATGCGTAATTTCACCTGGTGGGTGGTTTTGTTCGCAAAGATGGAGACACGTTTGATGGCGCCCAAAAACTGCAAACGATCTACGATCAGTACGTTCGGATTTTCTTTCGGGATTACCGCTTCGTAGTTCGGGTATTTACCGTCTATCAAACGACACATCAACACGATATCGTTGAACGTAAAAATGGCGTTGGAATCTGAATATTCTACCAACACTTCTTCGTCACCACGAAGGTTGGATTTTAGAAGATTCAATGGCTTTTTCGGCAAAATAAACGCCGATCCGCCACCTGTTGATTGACTGTCGGTTCTGCGGTAACGCACCAGTTTGTGCGCATCAGTTGCAACGAATGTAATATCCGAAGGACTGAACTGGCAGTAAACACCGCTCATTACCGGACGTAGATCATCGTTACCGGTAGCAAACAATGTTTTATTGATCGCACGACTCACAATCTCTCCGGAAATCTTAATACTTGAACTGTTTTCGATGGAAGGTGTTTTCGGGAAATCATCCCCGTTGAATCCAACCATTTTCGACTTACCGTTGTCGTAAGCGATTTCCACTCCGAAATTGGTGTTATCGATCAGGAATGTACACGGCTGGTCAGGAAGATTTTTCAACACATCCAGCAACATTTTGGCAGGCATGGCAATTTTACCCGTCTCCGAAGCTTCAACAGTCATGGTTGTACGCATGGTTGTTTCCAGATCGGAAGCAGAAATGGTCAATTGCCCTTCTACGATGTCAAATAGAAAATTATCCAGAATCGGAAGAGTATTACTGGTGCTTAAAACGCCGCTTATACTCTGTAAATGTCTCAATAAATTGGTGCTGGATACAATAAAATTCATGTCAGTTTTTGAATGTGAACGCACAAATATACTCAAATTTCCATCCTTAGATTCGGCACCCGTTCACAAGTTTTAAGGACTTTTCAACCATTATTCAACCGTTGTTTTCGAGGATCGCGGGATAGTTCTTCGAAACACAGGATGTGCTGCTGTTTGGAAAATCAATTTCAGCTCATTTTTCAGGACGAATTTTCCGAATTCGGAAAAAGGAAAATTCTAGTGTTCGGGATATCCCGAACACCCAAATTCCCGAATACTATTTTTAAGAATAGTTATTTCCTCTGAAAAAAATACAAGCCTAAGTGGATCAATGTTTTAAGGCGTTGGTTTCTCCTGCGCGTAATTGAAATAGACACGTCCCATAATCAACGGGTTGAACACGTAATACTGGCATTGCACCAATTCATTATTTGGAAGCACGCACCAAAAGTGGTTGATGTCATAATCGGCCTCTTTTCCGGTGTCATCAAAACGTGTATCACCCAATGCCGATTTTTTACGGTAGAGTTTCAATACGGATGAAGTTCCTTTAGCACTCTTCAAAGTTAGTACACAAAACGGTTTGCTGCGTTTTACACTGTCGACTTGTTTTGCAGAAAGGTCATAATTCGGCGATTCAAAGTGAATCATCTTGTAGTTTTGTAAATAACGGTAAACCATGGAGGTATCAACACTTGGGAACGGTTTTCCATTTGTGGTGACACTGAAATTTTTCCCTTTTCGTTTTACGGTGAAGTTGTCTTTCGGTTCGGTGGTATAACGCACATCGACACTGGCGATTTCATGCGTCTGGTACGCGAAAATTTCCGTACACATCCAGCGCCCTTTGTCGGCAAAGAACCGTGGACCAATCATGCCCTGCATTCCTTTGATTTCTGCAATGATCGGGAGGTCGCTTTTTCCTTTTTCCTCCGATTCAACCAACATATACGTACCGTAGTGATCTTGGGTGGATGAACCGATATACCAGGTTTTTGACCATTCACCGTTTTTGAAAAATTGCACTTTTGTACTCAATGTCGTCAATCTGCTCAATACCGTTTTAACCGAATTGTCAGGAACATAACCTTTGAAACGTACATTAAATGCCGCTTCAAGCATATTGGCCACCGGAACCTGTTGAATGCATCCACCCGATTTATCCGTCCATTTGTTTCCTGAACGAATGAGTTCCATTTCCAATCCGTTTGGTTCGGTAATGATGATGCGGTCAATGGTGGCAGTATCTTTGATTTCAAAATCCAGGGAAGCCACTTGCTGGTCTGATTTACCGGCCGAAGTACTTAGATTATAAGCTACATATCCCAATACTCCGACCAGGATGAGTGCGATTACTAAAAAAATGAGTCGTTTCATATCCTTAAGAACGTGCGTATCGTCGTTTACGTAAGTAAAAAAGTGCCAAAGCAAGTAAAATAATTGTTCCCGATGGAATTAACAGGTTGATTACCTTGTAGTAACCGGCGTCAGTTTTTACTTTTTCCGGATCAATCGGGTGAATATCGATGTGTTTACTGCGAATGTCCAATACCGAGTTATCGCCCATCATGTAATCCACCATATTCTGGAAAAATTCCTGGTTTCCATAAATGATCGGCTGCATACCGGCTTGCGCCATGGTTTCGTCGTAACGAAGATTGTTGAACTGGATCGGACGATATTGCATCACATTCGGGTTTCGTGGCGATGGCATTGAATCATAATAGTTGCGAATAAAATCACCGTTTGCAACCACCATTATTTTTCCTTCCTGCGTACTTTTCGGTTTGTAGTGCGAATCCGGATTTTTAGCAAACGATTCTACAATACGGTTCTTAAAGTGCGAATCGAATTTACCTTCCACCAAACCAGCCAGGCATTTTTTATTAGCCTCGCTTTCAGGATTGGGTGTTAAAACCGGATTTTTACCATAATTCATGGGCATCATTAAGCTAACCAATGGTGCCATTCCCGTAGCCGCCGAGTTGGTAGACGTTGTAAGTACAGGTGTTGCTCTCCGGCTCGGTGATTCACCTACAAATTGCAATTCCGACGCATAACGCAGCATTACAGGATCGATGTTTCGTGAAATCGGGTGATCGGTTTGCGTAGCCGCGATATGGAAAAACCACGGAATGAGGCTTTGTTTGGCCATCGGCACCATTTTCGGAGCGCAGCGCACATCGATGAGGTAATTGTCGTTGACTTTTATACCGTAGTCAAAAAGCATGCGTTCCAGTCCGCCCAGGTTGGTTCGGGTAGTGTGAACCATTCCGTTTAATGCCAGTGAATCGGCTGGGAAAGTCAGTTTGTCAATGAAACACATCAATCGGCCGCCATCCATCACAAACTGATCAATGATGTATTTGTCTTTGTCGGAAAGCGGTCCACGCGGACGCGCAATGATCAGTCCTTTTACACCATCCAGCGCAGCCAGTGAATCATTCAGCGTAATATCCTCAACGGTGTAGTACGGATCAATCAAGTCGCGCACACGTCGTGTTTCGGCATAACTCAACTCGCCATGACCCTGTAAAAAGGCAATACGCGGTTTTTCTTCCAGCGTAGCACGTCTGATCGACGAAATCAGCATGTACTCGAGATTGTTGATCGAGTTTTGGATCTGGTTGTTGAAATTAGCGTCGAGCGTAAAGAAATTCTTGGCCGAAGTTCCAGGCAAAAGCTGCACGTAATCTTTCGTAACACCACCGTATTCGATTACAGCTCCCGGCCACAATAACAACTGATTTTGGGTTCCGTCTTTCGTGTAAACCAGGTTCATCGGGATGATTCCCTTGGCCTTGTTGTATAAAATTTCGTGTAGGTAATCCTGATCGGCCTGGTTGCCTTGGTTCGGATCGATGAATTCGTACTCGATACGATCGCCGGCGTACAATTTAAACTCTTTCAATTTGTCTTCAACCGCGTTGCGAAAACGTTTTACCTCCGCCGGAAGATTGCCTTCCAGGTAAATTTTGATCAGTACACGGTTTTTGAAATGTTCTTTGTTTTCGATAAACGAAATGGTTCCTTCTGAAAGTGAATAACGGCTGTCTTCGGTCATGTCGATGCGCGAATACAGGAACGAACCGATAATATTTACGATTACGACCAACGCTACAACGACCAGCAGGAGTACCCAATTGTAGATTTTCTTGATCGATTTTGATGTTTCGGCCATGGATTATCGTTTAAGGGATTTAACAACTGTCAGAGCTGCGGTAATGAAAATGGCAATGAGCCCGAAGAAATACAACATGTCTTCGGTGTCGATCACGCCACGCATAATGGATTCGTAATGAGAAGTAATACCGATGTAGCGGAAAATCACATCGTATTCGCCCATGAGGTTAAACGATCCGATCAGTTCCAAACCGTAGAACATGAACAAACAAATGAACATTCCCAGAATAAAAGCGACAATCTGCGAACTGGTGATAGAAGATGCGAAAATACCGATGGCTACAAATGCCGATCCCAGCAATACAAGTCCGAAATAGGAAGTAAGCATGGCGCCTTCATCGATCACGGTAGTTTCCACGCCGTTTTCATCCACTGGGTTAATTCCCAGTTGACTCATTGAATAATAATAAACCAATGTTGGCAGAAGCGAGATAATCAGCAACGTAACGCCTGCAAAGTATTTGGCAAGGATGATTTTCAGATCCGTAATCGGACGTGTAAATAACAACTCAATGGTTCCGTTTCGTCGTTCTTCAGCAATGGAACGCATGGTAATCGCCGGAATCAGCACAAGGAAAATCCATGGCGAAGCGTTAAAAAACGGAATCAAATCCGCTTCCGCGCCTTCCAGCAGGTTGGCATCGCCTGAAATATACCAGTGAATTACACCGGATGTGATCAAGAAAATCAGGATAAAAATGTATCCGATGGTGGAACCTAAAAAGCTCCGTATTTCTTTCCAATATAATGCTCTCATACTTATTAAAGTGGGTCAAAAGTACGACTTAGATAAGACTTCGTCAACCGATTGTTACATTCATTAACGAAAGATGGTACACAAACGGTTGGAAAGCTATAGTAAGGGCTACTCGCGAGTCACCTGTACTATAGCGAAAAGAGTCCGTCTTCAAAATACGTATCCACCGACCACGCCTCCGGTTTTCCGCTAAACCACGGTTTAATCGTACTCCAAACACCACTGAATAACTCCGAATCGCGGTAATTGTTGAGTGCTTCTTCACTGTTCCAGTAACTGTAGGTGAAAATGATGTTGGGCTGATTGATATCGCGCAGCAAACGCATGCCGTTGCACCCTTCAAAGCGGCTTACGCGCGTGTTGATGGTGTCGAAAAATGCCAGGAAGGAATCGATTTTATCTTCCTGGAACGTCAGTTTTACAATACGGGTAATCATGATTAAAAAAGTGAATCGATTGTTTTGGCGGAACCGCGCGGAGTGAATTCCACCCGCACAACGTCGCCGGTATGCAGACCGAATAAACTGTCCGCACCACCGTTTACGCCACGGGCACCTTTGTTGATGGCGATTTCCAGTAAGTCATTATTGTTGAATATTGCGACCCTTTCGCCCGGCTGCACTTCGTTGTACGAACCTGAAATGGTATCGATGTAATAATCACGCTTGCGGAACAAAATAGTAAACGGCGCTTCCTCGAAACGGGCAAATAACTCGCGTGAAATATTGGTGATCGCGTTTCCGTAATGGTCGATGTGAACAATCGTTCCTTTGATGAGGTTTTCTTCCAGCACCGGATTTTGTGTAAAAGCGCGTTTCCATTCGTCATGGGACGAAGCAAAAGTCTCTGGAGCAATTCCCTGTGCCAGTTTAACCGCAGCAGGAATAAAAATATTCTTGGTCGGGAATTTAAATCCCGCCGGATTGGAAAGTACATCGTCGATGAGCCAAAAGCCTTCGGGTTGGTTTTCTTTCAGGATGAGAGCAAACAATCCATTGTCATTAGCAACAAAGTAATGGCCGTTGTACAACATCATTGCCGGATAACTTCCGTCGCGGGAATTGATTACCGGTTCGCTGTCAACTCCGATCACGTGAACGGTTCCTTTCGGGAAGTCGGCATACACGTTCGATACGCAATAACTGGCCTGTGCAATATCGAATGCACGAATGGCGTGCGAAACGTCTACAATTACGGCTGAAGCATCCAATTTATAGATACTTCCTTTCAGTGCGGCCACATAGTGATCGCTCAATCCCATATCTGTTGTCAACGTGATTATATGCATCCTCGTTTTTTCGCTTTTCAGCAACAAAAATTGATTAATTTTGATCCAAAAATAAGGGTTATAATTTGCAAAGCCCGAGGTAAAACGAAAGATTTATCCACATTGACAGAGAAGAAAATTGAAATCAACGGTGTTAACATCGCTGAATTATTTGGTGTAAACAACGCCAACCTGAAATACATCCGCACCTTTTTTCCGAAATTGCAGATCAACGCACGCGGGAATGAGCTTACTGTGGTGGGCGATCCGGAGGTAATGGAGCAGTTTGAACGCAAGTTTGAATTGATTCTTTCTCATTTCAGAGAAACCGACATGCTGACGGAAAACAACATCGAAAACCTGATGCTGGAAGACGGTTCCACGATGCTTTCGGGCGATGGTTCCGAAACACTTGTGCACGGAAACGGTGGTGTGAAAATCAAAGCGAAAACCGTGAATCAGCGAAAACTGGTGCAGGCGGTGAATAAGAGCGATATGGTTTTTGCGGTCGGTCCGGCGGGAACGGGAAAAACCTACACAGCTGTTGCATTGGCGGTTCGTGCTTTGAAAGCGAAAGAAGTAAAACGGATCATACTTACGCGTCCGGCGGTTGAAGCAGGCGAAAATCTCGGGTTTTTACCGGGCGATTTGAAAGAAAAGCTCGATCCGTACCTGATGCCGTTGTACGATGCCCTACGCGATATGATTCCACCGGAAAAACTGGCGGATATGATCGAATTCGGCATCATCGAAATTGCACCCTTGGCGTTTATGCGTGGCCGTACGCTCGACAAAGCGTTTGTGATTTTGGATGAAGCGCAGAATGCAACCGTGATGCAGATGAAAATGTTCCTGACCCGTATGGGACAAACAGCGCAGTTTGTGATTACAGGTGATATGTCGCAGGTCGATTTACCGCACCGCCAGCGTTCGGGATTGTCTTACGCTTTGGATATTCTGAAAGACGTGGAAGGCCTGGAGATCATTCGCCTGACGCAAAGTGATGTGATTCGCCACAACTTAGTGAAACGAATTATCGATGCGTTCGAAATAGCCGAAGCAAAAGAGAAGGAAGAAAAGTTTAAAAAAGATAACGAAGCAAAATGAACCAAACAATCAAAAGTACCAATTTCAAGTTTCCGGGACAGCAAGACGTTTACCGTGGTAAAGTGCGTGAGGTGTATACCTTGAACAACGGATTAGTGGTAATGATTGCGAGCGACCGTATTTCGGCGTTTGATCATATTTTGCCGAAGGGAATTCCCTTCAAAGGACAAGTGCTGAACCAGGTGGCAACCATGTTTTTGGATGCAACCCGGGATATTGTCCCGAATTGGTTATTGGGAACGCCTGATCCATGTGTGGCTATAGGTCATGCGTGCGAACCGATCCGCGTGGAAATGGTGATCAGAGGTTATATGGCCGGTCACGCAGCGCGTGAATATTCCCTTGGAAAACGCGAATTGTGTGGTGTAGACCTTCCCGAAGGAATGAAAGAAAATGACCGTTTTCCTGAGCCGATCATTACTCCGGCAACGAAAGCGGAAGAAGGCCACGACGAAGATATTTCGCGTGAAGATATTTTGTCGAAAGGAATTGTTCCGCAAGACATTTACGAGAAAATGGAAGGTTACACCCGAGCGTTGTTTCAGCGTGGAACCGAAATGGCTGCCGAGCGCGGATTGATTTTGGTGGATACGAAATATGAATTCGGGATGCTGAACGGAGAAGTGATTTTGATTGATGAAATTCACACACCCGATTCATCGCGTTACTTCTACGCTGAAGGATATGAAGATCGCCAGGCGAAAGGCGAACAGCAAAAACAATTATCGAAAGAATTTGTGCGTCAGTGGCTGATCGAAAACGGTTTCCAGGGATTGGAAGGGCAGGTAATGCCTGAGATGCCGGATTCATTCGTGGATGTGGTGACTAATCGTTACATCGAATTGTTTGAGCGCATTACCGGGAAATCATTCGAGAAAGCAGATACGTCGAATATTACGAAACGAATCGAATCGAATGTAGCGAGATTCTTAATGGAAAAGGGATATATTTGAGTTTTTGTAAGTAGTAAAAAAACGTAGGTGCGGATTCATTTTCGCACCTTTTTTGTGTCGTATGGCTGTGAATTCTGAAAATTCGTATATTGAAGCCATAATAACCCATTAACACACTATTCATGACTTCTCAATGGAATTTTTTGGCGGGCACGTATTGGTACGTGCCAACATCATTTTTACCAGCATTACAAATGAATTCAGAGGATACCGAGCCTACTATAATGATCGATCAAACCGTATGGCAAATTACAGGTTGTAGCGGCGGTTATCTCTGGGGAAACTGCGCTGCCTTGATGTATGCAGAAGGAACAACTCCTGATTCGGCGCCATTGCCTTACCGGATGGCAGGATCCATTACACCTAATGGAAATGTACAGATTTCCTTTATGCCGATGAATGAATTAGGAGCCGCAATGAGTGTTTCCGGTTGGGGAAACTTGAAAAAGGAATCCGATTCGTGGTTGTTCGAAATGCAAATGGCTTCAGGATTTACTGATTTGGTTGCTCATTGGGCATTTATGGCGGCAACGGAAGAAGGTGATCCATCGTGGGAACAACTTCCGGGGACGGATTATTCTGTTCCGGAGTTTTTGGAAGCGGCCGGTTTCTGAAAGTTGTTTGCTGCGATTTAAAAAATTACGTAGCCGATTGTTTCGCAATAATTCGCCAGAATAATTTTGGAAAAAACCGTTTTAGCGTCACAGCTTTGATTTCTTTGTTGCCAATCAGCACTTCTTTTTTGCGTCGTTCAACCGCTTTCAGTAGAATCCGCACACATTCATCAACGGGCATTCCTGTAGCTTGATTATGATCCATTTCACCATGTGCTTTTCCTTCGCTGTTGAGCGCGCTCATCGAAATGGGTGTATTGATCTTGCCCGGACAAGCAATTGTCACATGCACGTTGTTTTTGGCTTCTTCGAGCAATAAACTTTCAAAGAAACCGTGCAAGGCGTGCTTCGAAGCGCTGTAAGCCGACCGCAGGTAAAATCCGAATTTTCCGGCGATACTCGAAATAGCGATAATATGTCCGCTTTTCTGTTGTTGCATAAACGGTAAAACGGCTTTAGTCAAGGCAATGGTTCCAAAATAGTTGATCTCCATGATCCGGCGGTCAACGTCTAGTGCTGTTTCCGCAGCTTCCGCGCGTTGGCTTAATCCGCCGCAGTTGTAGAGAAAATCAATACGGCCGGTTTGAGCAATTATGGTTTTGGCCAACTCGTTAAAATTCTCAGAATGCTCCAGATCGAGTGGAACAACCAGATGCTCAGAACTGAATGGAAGGGTTGCTTTCAACTCATGCAGTTTCGCTTCATTTCGCGCCGAAAGAATGACCCGCAATCCGTTTGCTGCAAGTTGTTTGCATACTTCTTCACCAATTCCCGATGAAGCTCCCGTAACCCATGCAACCTGTTTCATGTTGTTCATTTGGGTACAAAGAAACGAAAATCACTAAAGTTGTATTCTTTTCAGGATTGAAAACAAAAAAAGCGATCCTTTTGGGAATCGCTTTAGCAAGGTTTTTGAAACTGGAATTTATAAGTCAGTCGGCAATTCAACCGCTTTGTACGACTTTTGTTTCGGTTTTAATTTGTCAATAAATACAATTCGGAATTTTTCACCGTCAGCTGAGAAAATCATTTCCGAAATACCGTTGGTAATTTGCGGGGCCGTTTTCTTGGTGTTGTAGAATTTTTTGTCGAACAACTCATACGTGTTGTCATCGTATTGAAGAAAGATCGAAACAATTGTTCCGTTTTCCACACGTACTTTTCCGGAAACACATTCCGTTCCTTCAGGGGTAAAGAAACTAATGATTACGTTTCTATGCATTTCATCGGCGATGGTGTAAGACCCTCTTTTGGTGAAGGCTTCTTCGAGCTTTTTGAAACAATCATCCTGAGCAAAAGAACCGAAACTCCATATCAGCGCTACCAACGCAAGTATACTTTTTTTCATAGTTGTTGTTGTGTTATGGAGTTACCCCCAGTTTTCAAATATAACAAGTTTAAGTAAATTGATGACTGTCGCAATAATTATTTATTTTTGGACAATTCACCAACACTCCTGGCATGAAACAAATAGCAGACCAATTTGAAGAAGCACTGGGTATTTTGCAAAAATTTAACAACGAAGCAAATTACAAACTGATCGAAAGTGCTGGTAATCTGATGGTTGCTTCGATTGCCAATAACGGTAAAATTATCTCTTGCGGAAACGGAGGTTCGATGTGCGATGCCATGCATTTTGCCGAGGAACTAACAGGACGTTACAGAAATGACCGGCCGGGAATCGCGGCATTGAGTATTTCTGATCCTTCTCATCTTTCATGCGTGGCAAACGATTACGGCTACGATTTTGTTTTTTCTCGTTTCATCGAATCTGTGGGGCAACCCGGTGATGTGTTATTGGGAATTTCAACTTCCGGGAATTCAAAAAACGTGATCAACGCCATTGAAGCAGCCCGTAAAAAAGGAATGAAGGTGGTGGGACTTACCGGAAAAGACGGCGGAAAAATGGCAAATATGTGTGATGTTGAAATTCGCGCTCCTCACAGTGAATATGCTGATCGTGCCCAGGAAATCCACATCAAAGTCATTCACTCGCTGATCGGCCATATTGAAGCAGCACTTCGTTAAATAAAAACACCCAAAACATACTATGAGTTCTATTGCACATCTTTTTGAATCGGGAGAACAATCGCGTCAGAAAGGACATTTTTTAAATTTAGTAATGCTCGCCCGTGTCGACGGTATTATTTCTTACCAGGAAAATCAATTGTTGAAACGTGTGGCACAACGCCTGTCTCTTACAGAGGAACAGGTGCAGGAAATCATTGATAATCCGCAGGATTACCCGATGATTCCACCAGCGACACGTGAAGAAAGGTACGAGCGTTTTATTCAGCTGATCCAGGTGTTGGTTGCTGATGGTGTTTCAGATCTCAAAGAAGAGCAAATGGTTAAACGTCTGGGAGTTGAGTTGGGTTTTACACCTAAACGGATCGATGAGAAATTCCCGATTATTATTGAGCACCTGCGCAAAGGAATGACGCGCGAAAGTGTTTTGGAAGCGGTTATATAGTGGACTCGGGGCGCATCCCGAGCCTATGGCATCAATACTTTTTCTTCTTCAAATGATCATCCAATCGTTTGGTAATGATCTGGAACAGCAGTTTGCTTTCTTTCTCGTCGAGTTTTCGTCCGAACCGAATAGTTTTCCCCATATAATCAAATTCAAGACGCTCACCGCCTCTGATCCAGGGCGAATTTTCCCATGCAGCCTGCAATGAATTTGATTTCGGAACACAAACGCGTACTTTGCTGATGTTCTCGATGTAAAATTCTTTTGCTTTTCCGTAACCTTTGATCGAATTTTTGATCGTCAGTGAAATCTTATCGATCCGGAGCATTTCCTTGCCAAACATCAGCCAGAAAAACGACCGGCCAACGCGCAGGAAATAATAAAACCAAAACACCATGAAAACGATCATAACCAGGTGGAGTTCGCGTTTCATCGGATAGTATGTCCACGCCCAAATCAGTGTTCCACCAATAACTACCCACATGCAAAACCAGGCTCCGATGAGCGATTTCACAATTCCTGGGTTTTCAGGAATGATCACAAATGTTGTTTTGTGTTCCTGATCTATATAACTGATGCGGTTACCAATCCATTTCATACTGCAAATATACTAACCTCAGCCTGATTTTCAGGGTAGCAGGAAAATTCACAAGAACTACTTTTTTACTCCCAAAGATGCTTAGATTTTTAGCTCGGCTACCGCACTCGCTTATAGTCGTATACGTGATGCCGAACATTTAATAGCGCTGCTGTTAGGAGCGCTAAAATCTGCATCTGTGGGAACGTAGATTGTGTAGGATAGTTGGTACTATTGTACAAAAAAAACAGCCGATCCATATATGAACCGGCTGTTTTCAGTAGTATGTTTGAATGAATTATTCTACGATCAATCGACGTTGGAATACTTCGTTATCTAATGTCAATTCAACAATGTAAACACCGGCAACAAATTGTGATGTATTCATCGCGATGGTAGCTGCACCGCTCATAGAACCGTAGTTTCTTGCTGCCATTTCTTTACCTGAAAGGTCTAAGACACGCAAGTTTACAGTCGATTCTTTTTTCAGGTTTACCTCAACAGTTGCCATTTCATGAGCAGGGTTCGGGTAAACTTGTAGAGTCGCATCCAATTGGTTGTACTCATCAACAGAAATTGTGAAGTCAGGACCGCTTACAAAACCATTATCAACTGCTTCTGTTATCGTTGCTTTCCCGGCATTGTCAATACGTCCGTTTGGTGCGATCAACAAACCAATGATGTGAATTTCGTTTTCATCCCATGTTGAAGGAATAGAGAACGATCCGTTTATGGTGTGCGTTTCACCTGCATTTACCGTAGCGGGGAAACTGTTGGCATAACCTCCAAAAGACGGTTCGATAGCGCGGGCAACATGATCATAAACCATTTGCGCGGCCGGAACCGGATTGCCCAATGATTCATATCCACCCATAACTCCACTACCGCCGCCTGCGTAAGCATTGCTTTGTGACCAGCCTGAACCTGAGCCCGTAACATCGTCTTCGGTCAATACGATTGCCAGTTTATAGCCATTGTTTGCCGCAACCTGAAAGTCGGCTGACACAGATACGTGTAACGCACGTGTTGGCGCATCCCAAATAGCTCCGTTGGTAATAAATGCTGTTGGAGCAACCAAAATTCGAGTCAAAAATTCATTTTCCATAACCGACGGATCAGCATCTGCACCACGGTCAACCAATGAACTCGGGTAACCAGCGATCAAAGGTCCGATAGCGGCATCGTATTCTGTAACC
The DNA here is from genome assembly GCA_002243285.1 of Candidatus Fluviicola riflensis. Classification (GTDB taxonomy): domain Bacteria; phylum Bacteroidota; class Bacteroidia; order Flavobacteriales_D; family Crocinitomicaceae; genus Fluviicola; species Fluviicola riflensis. The sequence goes on from CP022585.1 coordinate 829,259, forward strand.
ACCATAGGGTCGGCGTTGTGAACCGCAATTCCAGCCCAGTGGCTTGGGTATTTGGTTTCCATCATGTCCATGAAAACAGCACCACGTGGGCACCATTGGCACCATGTTCCTGTAGCTTCTTCACCTACAACCATTTTACCGACCGCAGGAATAATCGGATCAATCGAAATGGATCCTTCATCATCTCCTGCATCGCCATCAGAGGCATTTCCGTTGACATTGCTCACAGTCGCTACCATGTCGTTCTGACCGGCAACCAGTGTTTGAGTTCCTGTCATTGTAATTGTTGTTTCAGCCAATGAAGCCAGGTTTAAACCTGTAACTGGCTGAGAAATAGTATTGCCGTTGTACACAACATCCAGGTCAAATGAATTGATGGTAGTTACCCCCAGGTTGCGAACTCTCACTTTTGGGGTTACTTCAGCACCTGCAATTTCTCCCTGGTCAAAACTTACCAATGTTACGGCAGCGTTTAAGTTAGGAAGTGTGTACGGAGTGATGGTGTACGAAAAATCGTCGATGAAATACCCACAACTGTATGGCGTATTTTGATCCGTTGGGAAAATGTCAATCGAAGCGATTTGATTTTCAGAATTCGAAAAACTTCCGATCGATACATCATCGATGAATACTTCCCAGAGATTGGTATTGAAGTTGATGTCAATACGGAAATTGAACCACGTATTTTGTGTGTAAGCACCCGAAAAATTTAATCCTGACTGGTTATTGATCGTAAGCGTACCATCGTCATTGAAGAAACAATCCATCGCCCATACCTGGCCAATAGTAGCATTTCGCTGAAAGTTAAAGTAACCTGCTTTTCCGGTTTCTACCAAAATATTGAATTCCATGGAAAATTGTCCGGTATTCAATACACCGAAATTGCGTACCAAATCTGTTGGTCCGCCTGCTTGCGCGGCAGTGGAAAAATAAATGGAGTTTGGTGCACTGGACGCGTTAGCGTTTGATACCAATACATCTTCTGCTCCGCCCGGTGCATTGCTCCAGGTTGTCCAGAATCCGCCGCTTTGCGAAGCCATGTATTGACCTGCATTATAAGAATCGAAATTGTCTGAATAAGTTTGTGACATTCCCACGGTGGTGAACGCCAAACTCGCAATGAGTAAAGTTTTCTTCATAAGTTCTAGCTTTGTAAGTGTATAAATATACGAAAACCACCATTGGGTTCAGACAGCTGAACAAATAGAGTTAATGCACATTCTTGTAATCTTATCAGTCGAAATAACTAAAAGATTGTGTTGGTTTTAAGCGTTTTAGAGAAGCGTAAATCAATGCGATTGTACCTTCCACATCATCCTTGTGACACATTTCAACGGTAGTGTGCATGTAACGAAGCGGCAATGAGATCAGGGCAGAAGGAACACCGTCATTGGAGTAAGCGAATGCGTCGGTATCGGTACCCGTTGCTCGTGAAGCCGCAGCGCGCTGGAAGGAGATTTTTTCTTTTTCGGCTGACGAAATGATGTGATCCAGCAATTTATTATGAACCGCAGGTCCGTAGGTTAATACCGGGCCTTTTCCGCCTGTAAGATCACCTTGTTCTATTTTACTGATCATTGGCGTTTGCGTGTCATGACATACATCCGTTACAATGGCAATATTCGGTTTAATGCGGTTGGCAATCATCTCGGCACCTCGTAATCCTACTTCTTCCTGCACGGCATTCACAATGTATAATGCGTAAGGTAATTTCACGGCATTTTCCTTGAGTAAGCGCGCAACTTCAGCAATCATGAATCCACCCATGCGGTTGTCTAATGCCCGGCCTACAAAACGGGTTTTGTTCAATACAATGAACTCATCTTCATAAGTAATCACACAACCCACATGCACACCCAATTCTGCGACTTCATCCGCGGTAGAACAGCCCAGATCTAAACAAATATTTTTCATTGTCGGGGCTTCTTCCTTTTCGTGGCGCGTATGAATGGCCGGCCAGCCGAAAACAGCTTTTACGATTCCTTTTTTAGTGTGGATATTCACGCGTTTGGAAGGCGCGATCTGGTGATCGGAGCCACCGTTGCGGCGCACATACACAAAACCTTCTTTGGTAATGTAATGTACAAACCAGGAAATTTCATCGGCATGCGCTTCGATCACTACTCTGAACGGTGCATCCGGATTAATAATTCCGACTGCGGTACCGTAAGCATCCGTTTCAAATTTATCTACATAAGGTTTTAAGTATTCCATCCAAAGCTTTTGCCCTGATGATTCGAATCCGGTTGGTGAGGCATTGTTGAGGTAAGTGGCAAGAAATTGTTCTGACTTTTTAGTAATAATTTTTTTACTCATGTTAACGAATTAGTGTAATGTTTCCTTTGATAATGGATTGTTCGCCACCAGTACAGATAGCCTCTAAGTAATAATCGTAAGTGTCTGGATCGACCAGTTTTCCGCGGAATGTTCCATCCCAGCCGTTGTTTAGTGATTTGCTTTCAAAGATCATTTCACCCCAGCGGTCAAACACACGGAATAAAATTTCGGTGGTGATTGCACTGCGAACATACAACACATCATTTTCGCCATTGCCGTCAGGTGAAAAAGCGTTCGGTACATATACGAAACGCCCATCGCAGAGAACTTCCAATGTTTTTACGGTAACGGAACTGCTTTGCGTACAAATACCATCGGTTACGGTAACGGTGTATTCTGTTGTCTGGTCAACTGTTGCCTGTGTAATTTGCGCGTTCGGATTGCTCAAACCGGTAGTTGGTGACCAGCTGTAACTGAACCCCGGCGGCAAAGCAGTTAATGTAGATGTTTCACCTGGTAAAACAACCGACGGAAGCGCCGTAGCAGTTACCAGGCCACCTAAATTCCCGACCTGAATGAAAATCGAATCCTGGGCAAAACAACCGTTTGATCCGTTGGCTGTTACGTAAATCCATGAATCGACTGTCGGAGTTGCGGTGACCACGTTGTCCTGCGCAGTAGCGGTGAGAATATTCATGGGTGACCAAACGTAATCGAACGTAACTCCAGGAATGGAAATGTCGGCCGTCAGCGTACTTGTTTCACCGATGCATAAAGTCGAATCACCCGAAATATTCAGCGCGCCTGAGACGAAGAAGACCGTGACACTATCTATCCGGCTGCAACCGAGATTGGAAATTTGGACATAATAAGTGGTTGACTGGCCGGGAGTGACAGTTAATGTAGAATCGCTTGTTGAAACATTCAGTGTATCGGAAAACTGATTGCCACTTGACCAGATAAATGTACTGGCTGTGCCGGATGAATTCGCCGTAAATGTCAGCGGAATTGGTGAGCAAAGAATGGTGTCGTTGGAAACCTGCAATTGTAAAGCGGGCGTTACGGTAATGGTGATTTCTGCCGTGTCGGTCAATAAACAAACACTGTCGGTCACGGTCAATGTCACGACATAAATTCCTGGTTGATCATAAGTGATTGTCGGATTGTAAATAATCGAGGTTGTATCGCCGTTGCCAAAATCCCAAACATAACTGTCGGAAGGAGGACTGGTGTTTTGCAACGTAACTTCATAGGAAGCACAACCCAATAAATCGTCGGTAAAGAATTCCGCTTCAGGAATCAGTTCGAAATCGAATTTAAAAACCAGGTTGTTGCAGTTGGAACTCAGATTAGTGTTTGACCACGCATTGGTTGTAGTGGGGAAATCGCTGTTTCCACCGCATCCGCCACATACTGATTGATAAACAACACCGTTCTTATCAAAGCGTGAAGTTCCGCCATCAACATGTTCCTGCGCAGTGTTTCCACCTAAATAAGAACCGTAAAGCAAACCGTCGAAATCGCGATCAAGTACCGCCAAATAAAAATCAAAACCGTTTGGCGCAGTCGATTGAAACGCGTTGGCTGAAATAGGCATTCCGCTCAATGGAGTTCCTTGCAGGATATTCGCTCCCCAACCTGAAATGTACATATTTCCGCAAATATCAACCAAAAATGCCGAAGGCGAGATGTTGATTGCTCCATTTCCGTTTCCAAAAATGGTGGAGTTTTGAACGGCGGTAAGATCAGGCGTTAGCTTCGCTACAAACTGGCTGCTGTTGGCATAACCTGTTGCATTAATGATCGGATAAGTTCCGCCAACCGATTGACCGAGCAGGAACACATTGTCCAGTCTGTCTATTTCAACAAAAAATGCCTGGTCGTATTGGGCAGTTCCAATGTACGAAGCACGTGTGAGTGTTTGTCCGTTAGAGGTCAGTTTCCCCACAAAACCATCCGTTTTTCCGCCCATGTAATTCGGGTTAACCGCTCCTGCGGTTCCGGGAAGATTATTGCTGCTGGTTCCGCCCGCAAATACAATATTATAAGACGAATCGATTTTCACAGAGTAACACGCATCGTTGTTACTTCCACCAAAAAAACTAGACCATTGCAAGGTCGAGAGGTCGGAGCTAAGTTTAAAGATCACACCGTCCTGCTGGCCACCGATTACCGGTTGAAACGCATTGGAGATGGGGAAATCAGCTGACCGTGAACACGATGCGATCATGCAATCACCAACCGAGTCTATCATGATTTCACCGCGGAACTGATCACCGTAATTAGTCGTCAATGAATCGTAGGCTGCTACACTACTGTAATTCCCTGAACTCACTTTAAAGTTTACTCCGTCGTTCAGTGATCCTCCCATGTAAGTGGAACCCATCAGGTTTTGTCCATTGGCACTGAACTTAGCCACGTAAATATCTGTTCCTGTTGTTCCGAAATTGGAACCATTGAAATTAACTGATAATGGTGTTCCGCCTCCGTGATTGGGCTGGTAACCGTTCACAATCGGGAAGTCGATGCTCGATGTGACGCCGTACATGTAAACGTTGTTCAGTTTATCGCAAATAAGACTGTGCGCCGTTTCTGTTCCTTGGGTATTGTCGCCGCCGCCGATAAAAGTGGTCCAAATCATTGTGGAACCATCCGGTGAATATTTCGATAAAAACGCATCCGTGGTAACACTATTGGCTACATTGACAACTGTGAAATTGGATGTGACGTCGTAAGCGCTGTTATCCGGTGTCGGGTAGGAATTTCCGTAAACTGTTCCGGCCGAATAGGCGGTTCCGTCGTAGCCATAAGTGGCGGTCATCCCGAAATTATCGGTCACCGAACCGCAATACGTCGCAAAAACCAGCGTCGGGTCAATGACCAACACTGCTGATTTGTTGTAACTGCCCAAATCAAATGAAACACGGTTTCCGGTGAGCTTAAACGCGCATTTTACAGGGCTTATCTTCCCGTTATAAATCTGGTAAGCAATTGGAGCTTGTTCAATCAAATCACCCAATGGTGTTGAAACGATGAGGTTTCCTTTTTCATCCAGCTTCAATTGTTTGGCGCCTTTGTAATCAATCGCAATACTGTTAACAGCACTATTCGGCTGACACCATAATTCGTACTTGAATTTGGTTTCATCGTCGAACACTTTTAAGTCAACGCCGGCATAAAAATCTTTCAGAACAGCTTCGTTGTAACTATAAGCAGCTGTAGCCCATTTGTGTTGGTTGTTTCCGAGAAAATAATTGTAGTAATGTGTTCCCGGTTTATGTTTTTCAATGGAAGTAACTGTTTGTGATCCTACGAAATGAGCCGCTACGATTGTTTGTGTGTAATCTGTGTTTTCAAGGCCGTTATCCGGATTGGCATGAGCTTTTTGCAAGACAGAATAATCCCGAATATCGAAGATAAATCCATGCTGCTGTACCCAGATTGTGTGTTTTTGCGAGCGCGATTGAAACAAAACCTGGTTATCCCATTGCCCCTTGTTTTCCGTCATTCCGTGAAACAACGAATGCGCATGATCGATTTCCTGCGAAACACCGATCAGGGGAAAGAGCAGTAAACATGCTATAAACCAAGCTTTCATAATGGAAAGATAGTTATTTGTTTAAAAAGGTTGCATTTGTTTGATGTGAATTCTGAGAGTATGCTTCTAATGATTCCCACGAATTCACGAATTTTTTTGCGCACCTAACGGACGCGCTAAGTGCATGTTATTATATCGTATAATTGTTGGCGAGTCCGTTAGGCCAGCATAATTCGTGAATTCGTGGGGAAATAACGTCTCGGCTAGACTAACCATCAATATTCTATGGCAAAATGAATTATGTATAGTTTGTCCTTTCCTTTGAGGTAAGTGGCCACAAGTTATTTAACCCGAGTTCAGCATAAATTTTGGAAAAACCGCTCACTGAACTATCTTTGATTACCAAAACAGGAGTGTATGACAACCCAGTGGGTATTGAGTGAAGTCAGATCGATTACTGAGCGCAACATTCAGGTGCTCAAACAGCGTCTTGGCGGATTAAGCGAAAAACAACTGAATTGGAAGCCCAATGAGTATACGTGGAGTGTTTTGGAGATTACAGCCCATCTGAATGAGTATGCACGGTTTTACCATGAAGCGTTTCAGCGAAGAATAGAAAAAACGCGTTTTCGCGAACCACGTGAGAATTTTGTTTCTTCTCCGTTGGGACGATCTGCCTGGGTGTCGATGAAGCTCGGAAACGCTAAAAACGTGAAACGCAAATTCAATTCACCCAAATCTTACAACCCGACCATTGTTCCGGCGCTGACAAAGGCTGATGGATTGGAAACACTGATAAAAGGTCAGCGCGAGTTACTGGAGATCCTTGAACAGGCAGCTACGGTGAATATACGGAAAGTGAAAGTGCCGATTTCGATTTCAAAAATCATTCGTTTGCGCTTGGGCGATGGATTGTTGTTTGTAGCTTATCACAACGAACGACATGTTCAGCAAGCGTTGAATTTATTGAAATCACCTCAATTCCCGAAAAGATAATGGAAGGCCTGGCTTATTGTAAAGTAGCTGTTTCTCCTGTGAGAGCAAGCGCTTCCGACCGTGCTGAAATGGTGACGCAATTGTTGTTCGGTGAAGTTCTGGAAATCCTGGGAAACGATCAGCAGTGGCTTCATATCCGTACCTATTTAGATAATTACGAAGGCTGGATCGACGGAAAACAAGTGCGATCACTAAGCCAGAAAGAAGTAAACCGCTGGCTCGACAGCAATACGATTGAATCTTCTTTGACGCGTGAATTGGAAACTCCCTGGGGAAAACAGATCATTACGCGCGGTGCATTTGTTCCGTTGGAACAGGCCGGGGAATTTAACATTGGCCGCGATGAATTTCGTATATCAGGCGAACCATCATTTACACCCGAAAGCATTCCTGAATTGGCATTGAGTTATGAAAACACGGCTTATTTATGGGGCGGAAAAACACCTTTTGGCATTGACTGCTCTGGATTGATGCAATCGGTTCACCGACGCTTTGGGATCAATTTACCTCGCGATGCAAGTCAGCAGGTTTCACTCGGAATGGATGTTCCGTATGGCGAACACGCAGCCGGCGACCTGGTTTTTTTTCAAAACAAGGAAGGAAGAGTGCATCATGTAGGTTTGTTACTTGATGAATCAACTGTGATTCATGCAAGTGGCTGGGTGCGAATGGATGATTTCATGGATAAAGGGATTGTTCGCCGGACGGATAATGAACTTTCTCATCATTTTTATGCCATCAAACGCCTGTGAAAAACTATATTTGCTGTGAAAAACACTACGAATGCGAATACTAATTACAGGTGGAGCGGGATTTATTGGCAGTAACCTTACTAAACGTTTGGTAGAAGACGGCCATGATGTCATCGTTATCGACAACCTCTTGCGCGGAAACAAACTCTCTAAAGACATTTTTGACCGTATTACTTTCATTCATGGCGATGTACGCGATACAGACCTGATCATGCAAAAAACCGTTGGTTGTGATGTGATTTTTCACTTTGCAGCTGTATTAGGCGTTGACATTGTTGCGGACAATCCGGTAGAAACCATGGATGTGGAAGTGATCGGAACCAGGAACGTAGTGATGGCAGCTTTGGCCAACAACATCAAAAAGATCATGTATGCCTCCACCAGTGGAATTTACGGACACTCGGCTTTCGAGAATGTATTGACCGAAGAAATTCTCGTGGACCCGCGCACTTCATACGCAATGGCGAAACGCTACAATGAGATTTACCTGGCTTCACATCACGAGGAAAAAGGAATCAACGTGGTTTCGCTGCGTTTTTTCAATGTTTATGGTTACAACCAGGACAACCGCATGGTAGTGCCGCGTTTCTTTGAACAGGCCGTTGCCAATGAACCGTTGACGGTATTCGGTTCAGGAAAACAAACCCGCGATTTTACGTACATCGATGATACGGTTGAAGCTTGTATCAGATTGATGGATGCCAAAGGATCACACATCGTGAATATTGCCAACGAGGCCGAGTGGTGCATCGATGATCTGGCGGGACAAATCAAGGAAATTACCGGTTCCAAATCGGCTATCCAATTCATCGAAGCGCCCAAGAAACGCTACGATTATGAAGTTGAACGTCGGGTAGGAAGTTCAGATAAACTGTTGGAAATGACGGGTTACAAACCCGATACAACGTTGGTTGAAGGATTAAAGAAAATTTACGCGATCAATTACTCTGTGTAACTGATTGTATCCGAATAGCAAACTAATAATGAGGAAAGCGTTAGCGCGATCCGCAACAATACAATATGAAACGCGATCAGGAAATTTTTGATTTAATCGCTGAGGAAAAACAGCGACAGGAACACGGAATCGAACTCATTGCTTCGGAAAATTTCGTTAGTGACGAAGTAATGGAAGCGATGGGATCCGTATTGACGAACAAGTACGCAGAGGGACTTCCCGGAAAACGTTATTACGGCGGTTGCGAGGTAGTTGATAAAGTAGAACAATTGGCCATTGATCGTTTGTGCAAATTGTTTGGTGCTACTTGGGCAAACGTACAACCACATTCGGGAGCACAAGCTAATGCTGCAGTTTTCCTTGCATGTTTACAGCCAGGCGATAAAATCCTAGGTTTCGACCTTTCGCATGGCGGTCACTTAACGCATGGTTCGCCAGTGAATTTCTCCGGAAAATTATACAAACCATTTTTCTATGGTGTCAACAAAGAAACCGGCTTGGTTGATTACGATATGTTGGAAGAAGTTGCGTTACGCGAACGTCCGAAAATGATCATATGTGGTGCTTCGGCTTATTCCCGCGATTGGGATTATGCACGGATCCGTAAAGTTGCTGACCAAGTTGGCGCGTTGATTTTAGCTGATATTTCACACCCTGCAGGTTTAATTGCTGCCGGTTTGCTGAGCGACCCGCTCGATCATTGTCACATCGTTACAACAACAACACACAAAACCTTGCGCGGGCCGCGCGGTGGAGTCATCATGATGCGTAACAACTTCGATAATCCGTTTGGATTGAAGTGGAACAACGGAAATCCGAAATCGATGGCTGCTTTATTGGATGCCGCGGTTTTTCCCGGAATTCAAGGCGGACCGTTAGAGCATGTGATTGCAGCAAAAGCAGTTGCATTCGGTGAAGCGTTGTCTGATAATTACAAAACCTACATGGCTCAGGTGAAGAAAAATGCAGCGCTTATGGCGGCAGAATTCGCCAAGCTGGGTTATACAATTATTTCAGGAGGAACCGAAAATCACAGTATGCTAATCGATTTACGTTCGAAAGGTGTAACCGGTAAAGATGCTGAGAACACGCTTGTAAAAGCAGATATTACGGTGAATAAGAACATGGTGCCGTTTGATACCGAATCACCGTTTATTACCTCAGGAATTCGTGTCGGAACATCAGCGATTACTTCGCGTGGCGTTTCCGAAGCTGAAATTCCCGTAATCGTTGGATTGATCGACCGTGTGTTGATGAACATCACCGACGAAGCCACAATTGAGGCCGTGAAAAAAGAAGTAAATACCATGATGAACGGCCGTCCGCTGTTTAAATGGTAATCCTATAACTGGTAAAAATCAGAAAGCCGTCTCAGTTATAATTGGGACGGCTTTTTTGATTTTGTTATTATCACATCTCTAAATGCTTGTAATAAAATTAGGAGGTTCAACGTATAATTGCAATAGGTATAAATACGTGTTTATAATTGGAAGATATTTATACTGAGATGATTATAGTGCTATCTGATTTTAAACAAAATCCGGTTATGGCTTTCATCCGTATATAGAACATATGAAAACACGACTGACTTTTTTAATTCTATTATCCATCAGTATTTGTGCAAGATGCCAATCCGGCAATTCTCAAACCGACACAACGCAGGTGCAATACAATTACCTCGCGCTGGGTGATTCTTACACCATTGGCGAAAGCGTTGAAGAAAACGAACGTTATCCTAATCAACTGGCCAAAGCCTTATCTGACGCGTATAGTTCAACATTCAAGGCTGAAATCATTGCGCAAACCGGTTGGACAACTGCTGATCTGAAAAATGCTATTCGCGAAGCAAAGCTTGGTAACCGAAAATTTGATTTGGTAACATTACTCATCGGTGTCAATAATGAATTTCAGCAACGCAGCGAAGAAGAATACACTTGCGAATTCAACCAATTACTCACACAGGCCATCGGTTTTGCTGATGGTAATGCTAATAGAGTAGTGGTGATTTCTATTCCGGATTATGGCTACACACCTTTTGGTTCAGGTCGACAAGCAAGTATTTCCTCGAGAATTGATCGCTTCAACAACATCAACAAAGAAATCGCTGAAACCATGAATGTAAAGTACGTTTCGATTACCGAGATCTCACGACAAGGATTGGTGAACCCCGATTTGGTTGCAGCTGACGGTTTGCATCCTTCGGGAATGATGTACAAAAAATGGGTGGATTTGTTGTTAGCTGAGCTGGAAGAAGCTTTTTAACATTGTAAAACCAAGGTAAAAGCGCGAGCAAAAATTGGTGAATTCGTGAGAACCATTACGAAAATAGTCCGCCGCAGATGAAGAGTAAAAATCTATTCATCCGTAGGGAGCAATGTCTCCCGAAATCCTATCTTTGTGTTTCAATCCGAAATACAAACAAATGAGCACCATTGCAGCAAACGATCCGGCCCATACTTCGTGGGTAGAAGTTCCTCAGAATTCAGATTTCCCGATTCAGAATTTACCCTTTGGTATTGTAAAAACAGGGCAGCTTACACCGCGTGTTGCTTCGCGTATAGGTGATTTTGCGATCGATTTGAAAAGTTTGTTTGTACTCGGCTACTTAGAGAATTTACCGTTTGAACACAGCGATTTTGATTGCGCGTCACTCAACACGCTCATGAAACGTGGCAAAAAAGCGACGCGTGAATTACGCAATCGCCTGTCGAAATTGTTTGATACGAATTATACGGACCTTCAAAAAAATCAGGTTCATGTAGAACAAGTGTTGATTCCAATCGACCAGGTTACCATGTGTATGCCGGTTGAAATTGGCGATTACACCGATTTTTACTCGAGTCGTGAACATGCGACCAACGTTGGAACCATGTTTCGTGATCCAGCCAATGCACTATTACCGAACTGGTTGTGGTTACCTGTTGGTTATCACGGTCGATCAAGTTCCATTATCATTTCCGGAGAGCCGGTTCGTCGCCCGAAAGGACAAATCAAACCCAATCCGGAAGAACCGCCGATCTATGCTGCTTGCCGTAACCTCGATTTCGAATTGGAAATGGCATTCATTACCTTCGATGGAAAACCCTTGGGTGAGCGCATTTCTACCGACGAAGCCGAAGACTTTATTTTCGGAATGTGTTTGTTCAACGATTGGTCTGCCCGCGATATGCAAACCTGGGAATATGTTCCGCTCGGACCTTTTTTGGCCAAGAACTTTGCTTCTTCCATTTCACCCTGGATTGTAACGTTGGATGCTTTACAGGCTTTCAAAACAGACGGACCGGAGCAATCGCCTGAAGTGTTGTCCTACCTTGAATACAAGGACCAAAAATCGTATGACATTCAACTGGAAGTGTACATTCAACCCGAAAATTCCGGTGAAACAAAGATCTGTACTTCTAATTTCAAATACATGTACTGGAACATGGCCCAGCAATTGGCTCACCATACTGTAAATGGCTGCAATATTCGCTGCGGTGATTTGATGGGGTCAGGAACCATTTCCGGTCCCACTCCCGATTCTTACGGTTCCATGCTCGAATTGGCATGGAAAGGCACTAAACCTGTTCCAATGAATGATGGTTCCGAACGGAAATTCATCCAGGATGGTGATACAGTGATCATGAGGGGATTCTCTTCCAAAGATGGAGTAAGAATTGGGTTTGGTGAAGTTTCAGGGAAGATTTTGCCGGCTGTAGACTAATATTGCCTCTGGCAAATGTTGAATGCTTAATTTTTGATGTTGAATTGGATTCTTTGTAAATGTGGGAGTTCAGTTAACATAATCAACTGATTTTAGTTGCAGCAATCCAACATCAAAAATTAAGCATCAAACATTCAACATCTTTGAGAAGTTAAATAACCACCCATTGTTAACACTTACTGAAACTTTTTTTCAGCAGCAAGACTTTCACTTTATCTTTGTTGTGATTAAATAAAGTTCTTACAGAATCTATGGAAATGCAAATCGATCTGGAGCAGGAACGCAAAGAAATCCTTTCGGCTTTTCGGGGATTGTTGCGCGCAACCAAAAATCGTACTCGTCAGGATACCAATCTCATCAGAAAGGCATTTGACGTAGCGGTGGAAGCCCACAAGGAAATGCGCCGTAAATCAGGAGAACCTTACATTTATCACCCAATTGCCGTTGCGCGGATTTGTGCCGAAGAAATGGGATTGGGGGCCACTGCCATTGCCTGCGCATTGCTCCATGATACGGTTGAAGATACACACATTACCTTGCAGGATGTGGAAGATTTGTTTGGTGCCAAAGCGCGGCGAATCATAGACGGATTGACGAAAATTCCGGAAGTATTTGACGAAAATGCGTCAATCCAGGCCGAGAATTTCAGAAAGATGTTGCTCACCATTTCCGACGATTTACGTGTGGTGCTCATCAAACTGGCTGATCGCCTGCACAATATGCGTACGCTGCAAAGTATGCGGCCGGAACAGCAGTTGAAAATTGCTTCCGAAACCAAGTTTTTGTATGCTCCATTGGCTCATCGTTTGGGGTTGTATTCCATCAAAACGGAATTGGAAGATTTGGCCATGATGTACACCGAATCAGAAGTGTACAACATGATCCAGGCCAACCTGAAATCGACCAAAGATGTGCGGAATCGCTTTATTCGCCGGTTTGTAAATCCTGTGCGCGAAGCTTTAACTAAAGAAGGATATAACTTCGATATCAAAGCCCGTACAAAATCCATTTCGTCTATCTGGCGCAAAATGCAATCGAAAGATTTGCCTTTTGAAGAAGTGTTTGACCTGTTTGCCATTCGGATCATTCTGGATGTGCCGATGGATATGGAAAAGGCCGATTGTTGGCGCGTTTACTCAATTGTAACTGATTTTTACCAGCCAAGCCCTGATCGTTTGCGCGATTGGATTTCAACACCACGCGCTAATGGATATGAGTCTTTACATACAACCGTAATGTCCCCACAGGGAAAATGGGTGGAAGTGCAGATTCGCACCAAACGGATGGACGAAATTGCAGAAAAAGGTTTGGCGGCTCATTATCGCTATAAAGAAAATTCGAAAGACGATTCCAAATTTGACCGTTGGATTTCCGAGATCAGGGAACTGATGGAAAATCCGGATGTGAATGCTATGGATTTTGTGGATGAGTTCAAAATGAACCTCTTTCACGAAGAAATTTATGTATTTACACCGAAGGGAGAATTACGTGTATTACCCACTGGTTCTACGATTCTCGATTTTGCCTACGACATCCACAGCGACATCGGAAACAAATGTATCGGTGCCAAAGTGAACAACAGGTTAGTTCCGCTGAGTTACCAATTGCAAAACGGTGACCAGGTCGAAATCATCACTTCGTCGAAACAAAAACCGCACGAAGAGTGGCTACGCATCGTAGGATCGGCCAGGGCAAGAAATAAGATCAAATCAGCGCTCAACGAGCAACGCAAGCTGATTGCGCAGGACGGTCGCGAAATCCTGGAACGTAAATTCAAGCAGCATAACATTCGCTTTGCTTCCGAGAATATTACCGTTTTGGAGAAATTTTACGGTTTTCATTCGGCCACCGAGTTGTATTTCCGCATCGCCAAAGGCAAGATAGATCTTTCCAAATTGCGGGAAATCGAGAATGTGCACGGAATGCTGCAGCTCGAGAAAAAAGTGTCAACCGTTCAGAAAGACAAGCACGAACTGGATGTGTATCCGAAAATCAACAAGAAAGAAGATACCATCATCATCGGTGAGGATTTCATGAATATCCAATACCAAATGGCGCGTTGCTGTAATCCGATTCCGGGCGATAAAGTGTTTGGATTCATTACTATTTCAGAAGGAATCAAAGTGCATCGTAATAACTGTCCGAACGCCGAGCATTTACAATCGAAAATGGCTTATCGTTGTGTGAAAGCGCGCTGGAGAAGCCAGGATCTGATCGAACGTGTGGCTGCCATCCGTTTGATTGGAATCGATGACGTGGGAATCGTGAACAAGATCACCGAGGTTATTTCCAAAGAACACAACGTCAATATGAAATCCATTTCCTTTGAAACCGTCGACGGCTTGTTCGAAGGGAAAATCAAACTGCTGGTTTACGATACCGAACATTTGGAGCAATTAATGCGTAAGTTCGAATTGGTTGACGGCGTAAAACGCGTTGAACGCTGGGATACGGGGGAAGAATAGGGCTTGATTTTTAGATTGTTAAAAAGTTGTTAATCAGGCACGGAATTTGCTGATGTCGGCGCAATCAAATAACAATGAAGCGACTGCTGCCCATTTTGTTTTTTATCGGATTTGCTTGTTTGGGTTTTTCTCAGGATGAGACTGATCCTTTTGATTTCGAAGTTTCCAAACCAAAACGGACCCAACTCATCGATAAACGGTTGCGCTTTGGTTATGGAATCCAGGTGCCGATTGCAACAAGCTCAACTTTTCAGACAACACCCAATACGCTTTACACCGATGACAGCTGGCTAACGAAGAATCCGGTTCAGGTTATTGATATTGGACTCATGCTTGGTTTTCGTGAAAACTGGACGCTTGGGCTCACGATGACTAGTCAGCGACTCGGTTCGTCACGGGAAAAGTTTGAATATCAACCTAGCGCCGATGCGGTTTTCTATTACCCGTTAAAGACGATCTACAGTACAATCGGACGTGTTTATGGCAATACCGTTTATGCCGAGCGACGTTTGTATTCTTCCTACAACGATAGATTCCGTGTGTTTTCACGAGTTGATGTCGGTTTTAACCGGTATTCGGCCGTTGCGAAAATCCAGTATAAGGATGAAAATGATACCTGCAACTGTAACAGAGTACTCATGAAATCAAGAAGTGGGACGACTGTTTTGGCTGCGGATCTGAGCGTTGGCGTTCAATACATTCGCCAGTTTTTGGGTGTGAAGTTTTCCGTTGGTTACCGCATTCAAACGCCGGGAAAACTAATCATGAAGGATGAACTCGAAAATTGGAACTATAATTTCAACGAAGAAGAATACGATTATAACGGTGATCCGGATAAAAAGCTGTTTTCGATCAATCGTCCTGCAGCGGAACGGGCCGAAATCATGCATCAGCGATTGTATGCCCAGTTTTCACTACTTATGGTACTTGGTAAGCGCAGTTATCCTTTTCGTTAACAAGGATTCTGTATAAATAGCCATTGTTAACAGTTTGTGAATAACCTGCGTCCGTACTTCGGGGAATAATCATTACTTTTGCCCTTTCAATTCGGTCGCATGCAACAGCAGGATCTTCAGGACACGGTTCGTAACATTTTCTCGGCTTATCTCGAGCAGAATGGTCACCGTAAAACACCCGAACGTTTTGCCATTCTGGCAGAAATCTATAGCTATGAAGGGCATTTCGATATCGAATCACTGTACATCAAGATGAAGAATCAGAATTACCGTGTTTCGAGAGCAACGTTATACAATACCATCGAATTATTACTGGCTTGTAACCTGGTGCGTAAACACCAGTTCGGGAAAAACATCGCTCAGTTTGAAAAATCGCACGGTTCCAAACAACACGATCATGTCATTGTAACCGATACCGGCGAAGTCATCGAATTTTGTGATCCGCGCGTACAAAGTATCAAAGCAACCATCGAGGAGATTTTCAACGTGAAGATTCAGCACCATTCGCTGTATTTCTATGGCGTACGCAACCAACCCACTACAGAAAACGACAAATAAGTGCAATTAACATCCAACATAACTGTGATGCCAACTTATGCTGTTCTAAAGCTAAGTGGTCGCATACTCTCCGATGAAGGACTCTCCGAAATTCTTTCACAAGTAGAAACAACCATTGCTGCCGGTTCTAAAAACTGGTTGTGCGATGTGAGTGAATTGACTTATTGCAACAGTACCGGATTGAATCTTTTTGTACGGATCTTAACCAAATCGCGCAGTGCAGGCGGCGATTGTGCATTGGTAAACCTGCAGCCGGGCGTTCAGAAATTGTTCGAACTGTCCAAATTAAACGAAATTTTTACCAGCTACGCTTCCATTGAAGAAGCAATGGAGCGATATAACACAATTTCATGAAAGTAGATGTTCTTTTAGGATTACAATGGGGTGACGAAGGAAAAGGAAAGATTGTTGACGTCCTTACACCGAACTATGATATTATTGCACGTTTTCAAGGTGGGCCGAATGCCGGTCACACATTGGAGTTTGAAGGTGTAAAACATGTGTTACATACCATCCCGTCGGGCATTTTTCATGCAAATGTGATCAACCTGATCGGTAACGGAGTCGTAATTGATCCGGTGGTTTTCCAAAAAGAACTGGAAAAATTAGCGCCCTTCAACATCAACATTCAAGAGCGGTTGGTGCTTTCGAAAAAAGCGCATTTGATTTTGCCTTCACACCGTTTGTTGGATGCAGCTTCTGAAACAGCCAAAGGAAAAAACAAGATCGGTTCTACGTTGAAAGGAATCGGACCGACATACATGGACAAAACCGGTCGCAACGGTTTGCGCGTAGGTGATATTTTCTTACCGACGTTCAAGCAGAAATACGATGCATTGGTAGAGAAACATATCGGAATGCTCAAACATTACGAAGGGTTTGAATACAACCTTGCAGAGTTGGAAGGCCCGTGGATGGAAGGAATCGAAATCCTGCGTGGTTTGAAAGCTGTTGACAGCGAACATTACCTGGATCAGGCATTGCGTGCAGGAAAGAAAATTCTTGCCGAAGGCGCTCAGGGAACAATGCTCGACATTGATTTCGGAACGTATCCGTATGTAACGTCATCGAACACGGTTACCGCAGGAACCTGTACCGGATTGGGAGTTGCTCCATCGAAAATCGGAAATGTAATCGGGATTTTCAAAGCTTACTGTACACGTGTCGGCAGCGGCCCTTTTCCAACAGAATTGCTGGATGAGGTAGGTGAACAAATTCGTCAGGAAGGCCGTGAATTCGGTTCTACAACCGGTCGTCCGCGTCGTTGCGGGTGGATCGATCTTCCGGCAATCAAATATGCGATCATGATCAACGGCGTTACCGAACTGGCCATGATGAAATCGGATGTGCTCGACAAATTTGATACGATCCGTGCGTGTACCAAATACCGCATCAACGGCGAAGAAATCGATTATTTGCCGTACGATATTGATGGTGTAACCATCGAACCGATTTGGGAAGATATCCCGGGTTGGGGACAGGATTTGACCGCATTAACATCTTTTGGCGCTGCTCCGCAGGCATTAAAGGATTATGTAACATATTTGGAACGACATTTGGAAGTGCCGATCACGACCGTTTCAGTTGGTCCGGACCGCAAACAAACATTGGTAACACGATAAGATTGGTGAAAACACTCCAACATACCTTTAAAGTTGCGCTTATTTTGAGCGCAATTTTTTTGTGTCGACTCTCCGCCTGGGCACAGACGGATTGGTTGGAGTTATTGCCGGGGGCCAACCAGCTTTCCTACGATGAAAAAACGGGCATTCAGCGCCTTACCGGAATGGTGAATTTTACCTATCAGGGAAACACTATGTACTGTGATTCGGCGCATTACAAAGCTAAAACGCAGGAAGTCTGGGCTTATGGAAAAGTACATTTAAACAAACGCGATACACTCAACCTGTTTTGCGATTCCCTGTATTACAACGGTAAAACCCGCATGGCAAAATTGTGGGGAAATGTTCGGGTGCGTGATCGGGAATACAAACTCACTACAGATACGCTTGAATACGATGCAAGGAAATCCCGTGCGATTTACCGCTATGGTGGCCGTATTGAGAATATTACCACAAGCGAAGTACTTACAAGCCGTGTTGGTTATTTTAACCCCAATACCGAAGAAAGTTTTTTCCGCGGAAATGTGGTGTACAAATCGCCCGACCTGAAAATGACCACCGACACCTTGCAGTACAATTATCTCAAGCACCGGGTTTACTTTTTCGGTCCAACCAACGTTACCCAAAAAGAAACCAAATTGTACTGTGAAAAAGGTTGGTACGATGTGCAAACAGAAGAAGGCGTTTTGCAGGGAAATGCTTTCATAGATCAGAAGCCACGGCTCATTCATGGCGATAGTTTGTATTACAATCCCAAACAGAAAATTGCCATTGGAAGCGGACACATTTCTGTGCTGGATACTGCGCAGAAAGTCGAATTCAGAGGCGGACATTTTTATTCCAATGAACTACTGGGTAAAGATGTGCTTTCCGACCAGCCTTGGGTACGTTTGATGAAATCAAAAGACACGGTTTATTTTCGAGCCGATACGCTGATTCATCTGCGCGATACGCTCAACAAAACGCTGAGTGTTTCCGGTAAATGCAATGTAAAGATCTTCCAGGATAAAGTTCAGGGAATTGCCGATAGTTTGTATTACGACAAGGCCTCCGGATTCATGGATATGTGGGGAAGTCCGCATTTTTGGAGCAACAATTCCGAACTGAGTGGCGACAGCATTCGCGTATACGTGAAAAACGATTCGATCATTGAAAAAGTGCACTTGCGCTACAATGCTTTTGCCGCCAATGAAGTCGATTCAGGTAATTATTACAACCAACTGGCGGGGAAAGAAATCTGGGCTTTTTTCAAGGAAAATGAACTGGTAAAAGCGCAGGTACTGGCCAATGCACGAACTGTTTATTTCCCTACTGATACGGTAAAAACGGATACTTCGGTAGTCATCGACCGGAAAGGAATGAACCGCATTTACGCCGCTGATTTAAACGTTTACCTCGACAGTGGAGAAGTAACCGGGATTACCTTTATACGTCAACCCGAAGGCATTTTCTACCCGATGGACCAGCTTGATCCGCAGGAACAATTTTTACAAGGATTTACCTGGAGTCCGCTACTCAGGCCAAGAAGCTGGCGCGAGATTACCGGGGAGTGGTAATTTCTTCTAATGAAATAAAAATGGAACTTTACAACGATCAATTGCCTGGTATAAAACAAAAAATCGTTTTTGAGGAATTGGTTTTAACTGGAAAAAGACCGCCATTAATACCATTGATTATCTTGGGGACTTTCACGTTGGTTTTCTTGCTTTTTGTGCCTCTTTTGATTATAATATTAATTTCAAGTAACGGTTTTCATCCCAAACTTTTATTCGGAGTAGCATTGGCCGCACTTCCCGGAGTGTTTTTCCTGAAGCTTTTTCTTTGGAATCTTTACGGAAAGGAAATTATCCAAATAGAAGCAGATGGCATTCGTTCTTTTTGTGACTACAAGTATTTCATTGGAAGAAAAAAACACCTTTCAGGAGTTCTCTTTTATTGTGATATCATTGAAATGGAGCATTCTGAAAACCGAACAACCGATGTGATTGATGAAATACAGGAAGAAGCGGGTGTTAAATTCGGGATCAGAAACGATGAAGCAATGATACTATCACATTTTTCAGTTCCAATTGCTGAACTTGTTCGATTCATTGATCGTGTAAATTCGTTGGAAGAAAAGCTACCCAAAATTAAATTGGGCGACGAAGAAGAAGTCTAAAACTGAAAGTACTGAAACGGAAGTATGTTTTGGATTTGCTGATAAGCGCTGTACATGTACACCCACATGATGAGTGAAATGCCCATCCAAATTAGTTGCGCTATTGCCCATTTCCGGATCAATTCTTTGGTAGAATCCGTTGCCCATACAATCAACATTATTATTCCGATGATAGGAACGGCGATGATTAGGAAGTTCCCAAGCCAGGTTCCCAAAGTTGGATTTTCATCATCTTCGAAATTGGGTAATTGCTGGAAATAGTTGTAAGTGAGTACGCTGGAAATGATGACCATAGCGAGAAAGAGGAGTGTTAGAATCGTGAAGATCCCGGATAAGTTATCATAAAAATCGAGGATGCCTCCAAAAAACAAAACATTTAAACCCATTCCGACAGTCCCTGCCCAAAATTGCATAATCGCCCAGTTTCTCCGAACCCTGTTTTGGTGATCACTTCCCCAAATAATCAATAAAACAAACCCCGCAACAGGAATGGCGGCCAACAGAAAATTACCTAACCATTGTATTGGTGATATTGCGGTGACTGTCTTGGTTTTCTCCCATTTGTCGAGTGTGTCTTCACGTTCAACTTCCTTGTCTTCCGTTGTTTTTTTATCCAGTTTATTGTAACTGCTAATGGCAAATGCAATGATTGCGGCAGAAAAAGGAACTGACAGAATATTCAGAATTAGCCGGATAGAAGTATAGAGTTCACTGCCAATAGAGCTAACAGCTCTGTTTTCCATGGTTTGCATATAAAAATCCATGAACAGATTCGCCAGATCTGCAAACAGGAATACGAGACCGCCGATGAGCAACCAAACAAGCGCTTTTTTTCTTCGGTCATTATTTGTTCCGTAAAATGCAATTCCGGTAAGTAATAATGCCAGTGGAGTGACTAATAAAAACAATCTGTAACGGAACAAATCTATCCACGCACTCAAACTGGTTAAGCGATTTAACCAATCCTTGTCTTCAAACAAGTTGTAAAGATCAATTCCCAACCAAAGTCCTGAAACGATGGCCAGAATGAGAGCCGTATTTTTCCGGGCATTTTCGTTGCTGTTATACAGGAATAATCCAAGCAATCCAAGCGTAAAATAAGTGCACAGGATCGTGAAAATATTCACCCATGACAAAAGCGATAGTTGTGATTCTGCGTATTGCGCCTTATAAACCAAATGATGGGCAACGATCAATAAACAAGATAACCATGAGGTTATGGATAAAAAGAGAGCAGCTGAACTTTTATTGAGCATACCATTGTGTTTAAGCATTACCAAAATACATAAATTAGAAACGCTGAGTTGTTTTCACTTACTTATACCACAATTTCATCATGGTTAACCGGCAGCACAAACTCATCCAGGAAATCGATTATTTCTGCTAATTCTTTTCGTGAATCGCGGTTGAGTATCGAACGTTCAACCGGGTGCCGGAGGCGTTTTACATCCCGGAACAGCAATTGGGTTACTTTTCCTTTTTTCACCGTCGCGTCAAGGTAAATGGCCTTTAGCTGAATTCCCGTTATATGTGTGCGTTTTTCTCCGTTGATGGTTCCCTTGCTGATTTCAAGTTTGGCCATGAGCGGTGCGTGACACCATTTGAAAATATCGTAAGCTACAAAATCGCCCAATGAATAGATGATCAGACTTTGTCGCTCTTCTCCTGTTACCGGATCATGGAAGTTGTAAAACGAAAGCGGTTGCGGGTTGTGTGGATGTCCGCCCAAAACCAAATCAATGCCTGCTTCACGACAAATGCGCTGCATGGTATCAATAATTTGTTGATCCGGATAGGGCTGATAAGCGCACCCCATGTGCAATGACGCAGCTATCAGATCGGCGCCACGTTCACGTGCCAGTTTGGCTTGTTGGATAATCGATGAAATATTCGGATTTGGTTCGTTCAGACAAATGTGATTGCACAACCACGGTGTTTCGGCCGGAACGGTTTCCATGTTCAGTGAAAAAGTGTACGCCAGAAATGCAATCCTGATTCCGTTTCGTTCCAGGATAGGGAAATCGTTGTATGCTTCAGCTGTTTTGGCTGCTCCGGTGTAAGCAATACCTTTTCCGGTGAGAAAATCGAGCGTGTTTAAAAGTCCACCGGATTGCTGATCAAGTGAATGATTATTCGCCACCGACAGAACATCGTATCCACCGTATTTCCCGAAAGCTGAAAACACATCAAAGAGTTCGGAATCCCCGTTGAAATACATATTGCTGAGCATTACTTCCGGCACTGACGACGGCTTTTTGTTCGGATCAATCGGTGTTTCAAGGTTCGCAAATACAAGATCCGACGAAAAGAAAAATTCGCCCACCTGGTCCCACAACCGTCCACAAGTTTCTTTGTTGATACAGGTGTAAGGCATCAGATCGCCACCTGCGCTTAGTGTGATCGCGGTTTCAGGCACAAAGTTTTCAGGAATATGTGGTCGAAGCGGAACCTTGAATTGTTTAGCTATTCCAGAGTTTTCTTCCGCCTGAACAATAGCTTTGTAGTAATATTTGTAACCGAGATACAAACGCTCGCCGGTCGACATTTTAAGTGGATCTTCGTGATGGCCTTTGAGCGGATAGACATACTTTTTTCCGAAAATGGAACGAATCCGAAAACCGAAACGAACCAGGCGTGTAAGTAACTTTCCTTTCAGCGAAATGGCCCGTGTAGGATTGTAGGCAGTGTAATCGATCATGTTCGGTTTCCAATATTTCGATGACTAAGATACTTTTTTTCGGATCATCGGTATACAGTATTTACAGTCCCGTAGGGACGAAATATGGTAGAAATAAAGATTTATAGTTGGTTTTTACCCCGTAGGGGTAAGACATTTACCATGTTATTTGATTGTTCTACCCCGCCTCAGGCGGGTAGATGTTTGGTGTAGAGTGGCTTTGTCACCATATTTCGTCCCTACTGGACTTTCTAACCACCGCAATAATCTGAATTTTCGCCCAAAAATAGTTACCTTTCGTAGACGATTACATTAAAGAGAAAACAATTCGAATGACTGATCAGGAAATCATCTCATCCATACGCAAAGGCGAGCGCGAACAAGCGATTCGGTTTTTGTACCAGGAGTTTCCTAAAATCAAAGCATTGATTCTCAAAAGTGGCTTGAATGAAGTGGTGGCGAAAGAAGTGTTCAATGACAGTTTGTTGCTCCTGATCGAAAAATTACAGGACCCGAATTTTGAATTGACATCGAAGCTAACGACTTATTTGTATGGGATCAATCGGTTTATGGTGAAAAACGAAATGCGCCGGCAAAACAAAACGGCTTACGAATTGGAGTGGAGTGACACGCTTATTATTTCGGATGCTGATTTGGGCTACGATGTTGAAAAGGAAGAGCGTTTGAGTCAACTGGATAAGATTCTTAGCCAGGTTTCCGAAAAATGCCGTCAGATATTTGAATTATTTTATTTCCGAAAACAATCCATGGAACATATTTCCAAGACCTTGAATTATTCAAGCGTCAACTCGGCGAAAACGCAGAAATACAAGTGTATTGAGCAAGCGTACCAATTGGCCCAAAAGCATGTTTCTCACCCTGAATCGTTATTACCATGAGATCATCGCTGGAACAATTTGAACGCGTTTCCGACTATGTTTCGGGAAAACTGACAGAATCACAACGCAGTCTGTTTGAACTGGAAATGAGTAATGATCCGTTTTTACAGGAACAGGTTGACTTTCAGAAAGACATGGTACGCGTGGTAGAGCGCAGAGCTTTACGCAGCGAAATCGGTGCAGTAGCAGGTTCGTATGCCACAGCCGGCATGAGTTTAATGAGTAAATTATTGCTCGGGGCTGGTGGCGCAATTATGGTTGGAGTAGTCGGCTATTTTTTCCTGGTAAACCCGGAAACGGAACAAAAATCGAAACTGGCAGCGACTTCAACAAAACAATCGCCTGCCGGCCAGTCAACAGAAGTTCTTTCGGATTCGATTACAAATGAAGATGTAATTAAATTTGAGCCTCAATCGAATCCGGTTTCATGGAATTTATTCAACCGCAGTACTGTTCACTACATGCCTCCGTTTTATAGCGTTTATGCCAGTGATATGCCTTCTAATCTTGAATTATTGCCGGGTTCGGAAGACAATGCAGGTTTTGTTTCTGTGGAAGAAGATTCGCTGATGCGGGAATTGATTCCAACAATCGAACAAAACCGCGCTTATGTCGGATCATGGCGTACAAACCCGATGTCGCGTGCCAAAGTGAGTAAAATTCCGGGACTGAGAAAGCAGGTCAAGTCTCGTAAAAAAGCAGCAACCGTATATGTTACCGATGAAGAAGGAAACATTCTCAACAACGCGAAAATGACCTATTCTTACTTCGGTGAGCAGCGGGTTGTAGCCATCAACGGCGTGTATGCATTCGATTTGTACAGTGATATCAAAACAACAGTAGTGATCGAATTGGAAAACGGTGATAAAGCGTTGATTGAAAATGTTGATTTTAAACCGAGATATGCTACCTACATTGAAATTGACGGTTATACAGCGGTTAAAAAGGAAAAAGCAACATCCCCGGAGATTAAAAGCGAACCAAAACGGATAACGGATTGATTAAATCTTTCCTTTCTCGGAAAGCAGGATGGCGATAGGCCGGGTTTTTGAAAATTGGGAGAAAATAATGATCATGATTACCGTGATCGGAACGCTCAAAAACATACCTGTTATTCCCCAGATCGTTCCCCAAAGCGCCAATGCAATAATAGCAACCAGCGGACTGATATTGAGTGAGTTTCCCATGATTCTTGGTTCCAGGATATTTCCCACGATGAATTGAACCGTTCCCAGCGAGATCAATGTCGCAATGCAAGGACTAAACGATCCGAATTGTACCAGGCAAAACGCTGCAGGCAACAAAACACTGATGAACAATCCGATGAGTGGAATAAAATTGAGTAAAAATACCAGGAACGCCCAGAAAATTGGTGTGTCCACTCCGATGATCAGCAAAACAATAAAGCTGATAACAGCCGAAATAAGATTCACTAGTGTTTTCAAACCGATGTAATTGGCAACGGATTTCTCTATTTTTTGAATGAGTACCAATACACGCAGATAGCGCTGAGTTCTGGGAAAAATCCCATGTAATTTGACGGGGAAATTGCTTTCTTCCAGGAAAATAAAGACCACATACAACAGCACAACAATGGTATTCTCAACCATTCCTCTAAGTGATGAAAAGATAGACGAAAACAATGTTCCAAAATTGAAATTACCGGCATATTCTTCGAGCAACTTCATCGTATCAATATTGAAAATCTTGTTGATATCGTTGGTAACGATGGTCACATTGACGCCGTATGTTTCATACGATTTGGCCAGGATTTCAATGTTCACTGCCAATAGCCGACCTATAAAAGTGAATGCTGCAAAGATCAATCCCGACATAATGATATTGGTGACCCATCCCGGGAACCAGTGGCGAATAAAGGGAATCTGATTGAGTTTCGATTTTATTTTCCGAACCAGTAACCAAATCAACAAAGCGAAAATGAGGGGAATGAGAAGTCGCTGCCCGAGAATCAGTGTAACCACCGAAAGGGAAAGTACAATCATTAATGCTGCGGCATTCCGGATATTCATTGGTCGAAGATAGGAAAAATTGAGTCTTTAAGTTTCTTGAGTTGGTGGGTTTCTAAGTTATTCAGTTCTTAAGTTTCTAAGGAGTCGCTGCTCCAAAAATTCCCTCAGCAGATTTTACGAGAATTTTTTCCATTTCATAATGCTGCAGCACATCAAACAACTTATACGACGGTCCCAACAACGCATATCCCAGCTTTTCGTAAAACGGTAATGCATAATCACGGGCATGGAGAATCAGCTTGGTATAACCTTCTTCGACGCCACGTTTTTCAACTTCGTCCATAATTCTTTTGCCTAAACCTTTCCCTTGAATAGTGGTTTCTACCGCTACAAACCGTACCTGGCAAATGAGTTCACTTACTTTGTCCAAGCGGGCAACTGCCAGGATCGATTCACCGTCGAACAACGCGAAATGAATTCCGGTTGCATCGCCATCATTGCGTTCCGAGCTGCGTTCTTTTCCCAATGGTTCACGCAAAACACGGTAACGTAAATCGTAATACGCCTCCCATTCGGCGTCGGTTTGTGGCGTTCTAATTTCCATGGCGTTTAAAAGCAATTGAAGTAACACGTTTTGTGGTTTTCCCGTCGATGACTTCTGTTCGCACCAACGATTGAGCTACCGGATCGGTAAAAACTTCATCTAATGAACGGATAATTCCGAAAGGAATGTGTTGTGCCAGCATGGCCTGATTCAAATTTTCTGAAGCAAACTGTAAAATAACCGGTTGCAGGATTTCAAACAAAGCAGTTCTGTTTTTTACACGATGCACATTGGCTGAAAAACGTTCGTCAGTAATCAGTTCGGGTAAACCGAGAAAAGTACACAATCCTTCAAAATGGCGATTGCTTCCGATAGCAAACGTGACCTGTTTCTGATCATCAGTTGTAAACAATTCGCCATAAGGAGCAATGTTCGGGTGTAAGCTCCCGATTCGCTGCGGAACCTGGCCTTCCATCAGATAATTGGATGCCTGGTTTACCAATGAAGAAACAGCAGCGTCGTATAATGAAACAGAAACTTCGCGGCCTTTTCCGGAAATCTGGCGTTCGATCAACGCGACCAATAAACCTTCTTTTAGGTGATGAGCTGCGAGCACATCAATAAATGCAACCGGCATTTTCACGGGCCCCGACTCAGGTGTTCCGTTCATCGACATCAATCCTGATTCGGCTTGTAAGATCAAATCATAAGCAACACGATCACTATCATCACCGAAACCGGTTATTTTTCCGATCAAAATCTGTGGATTGATGGCAAGTATTTCATCACTTGTCAAACCGAATTTAATGTCATCACCTTTTTTGAAATTCAACAGCAAAATATCGGCTGTTTTGATCAACGCCCGAATTTCTGCAGTTCCTTCCGGAGAAGTTAAATCGATCTTTTGATACTGTTTACGGTAATTAACAGATGAAAAATAAGCTGAAACCGGATCCTGATCATTTTCGGAAGGTAATTTCCATGAACGCGTGACATCAGGTAATGACGGATGTTCAATTTTGATGACTTCCGCGCCCAGTTCCGCAAAAAACATTCCCACTGCCGGACCAGCCAGAACGGTTGCCAACTCTATTACTTTCAGCGATTCAAACATACTTCAAATGTACTAAATGCTTCTGAGGTGATTGAGTTTGGAAGTTTCTTAGTTGCTCAGTTTTTGAGTTCTCACTCTTGAAACCAAACAAATCTAACACTATCTGGTAACCTCTTCAATCGTAACCTTGGCAACACCGTTTCGCACGAAATTCAATTGTTTGGCACCGGCTAAACTCAAATCGAGAATATGGGGTGATTTTCCCATTCGGTCGGTTACTTTTACGATAACTACCGAATCATTGGCCAGGTTGGTAACGCGTAAAAGTGTTCCGAATTTGAGTGTTTTGTGCGCAGCTGTCAGACTGTCTTTGTGGTAAAGAGCACCCGAAGAAGTTCTTCTGCCGTGAAATTTATTCGCATAATAACTCACATTTCCGGTTTTAGTATAACCGTTCGGAACAATTGTTACCGAATCTGTGGGGTGAAAATGAATCGTTTTTAATTGTTGTTCTGCATTTGCGAAAAAGGAAGTCTGTTCCGTTTTATCAGCCGGTGTTTTCACCTGGGAAAACTGCTCCGCAACTGTAAAGCTGAGAAGGGCTGCTATTGTGAAAATCAAAAAAATAGTTTTCATAACTTTTTGTTGAGGGGACGAATATACACCCAAAAAAACGGTCTTCGGGTTCATTTACAATTCGTTAACAAAATAGAAGTTACAAAAAAAGCCTTCCAATTGATCCGTAAATCAGCTGAAAAGCTTTCAAAATGAGTGGAGTAATTAGTTCTGGACGACGAGTTTTTGCGATTGAATTCCGTGTTCGGTTTCCAGGATGATTTCGTAGATTCCATCACTTAAATGAGCAATCGACAGTTTGTTGTTGCTAATTTTCACGTCACCGGAAACACATTTTCCATTGAGGTCGAAGATATAAGCGGCCGTAATTTGTGCTCCGCTAAACTGTATGGCTGCTTTGGATGGATTTGGATAAACCGTTATACTTTCGGTTGATAACTCATTCGTGGAAAGCACTCTTGAAAGATAGACGTCTACACTATCAAGCGGTGTTTGGTCATTCATAAAATAATAACGATAAACACCATCGCCGGTTTCCTGTAACTGGAAATAATCAACGGTAAGCTTTGCAACTCCATTATCAGGCAATACAACACTTCCAATAGTTGTCCACGGATTCGCTGCATTCGGCGGGTAATGTATTCCCTGGAAATCAGGATCGGGATCAGGTTGCCAGCCAATTGCATCCATCCAGGTAGCCGGAACATCCAGTTTTAACCGTTTCACAGTTACTTCCTGCGTATCGCCTGAATGGTTGATCAGCGAAAAATAAGTTGATAAAGTGGTGTCAGGCGAAAGATTCGAATAATAAATCGTCGTACCCGAAACATCGGCTGGATCTAAGCCGTGCGTGATATCAAAACTTTGGGCTGAAACAAACGACACGAGGAAAATGCTGATTAAACTGGCGGAAACTATTTTCATGGATGGTTTTTTACAAAGAATGGAAAAAAAGAAGTTGCTTCAACACATTCCGTGAAGTTGAAAAAAGAAAGGAATGCAAGAATAGAAATGGTTTGGCACTGCTGTTCCACTCCAATTGATTCGTTTCATTTCACCGAAAGAATGATTGCCAAATTAATCACTGGAATCCGTAGAGATTTGAAAGTGCAAGAGTTTGACGTTAATTGAGTGTTTTATCCAATAAAAAAGCCTCTCAACCGAATAAATCAGCTGAGAGGCTTTGTGTTAAACAATCGATAATTATTTGCGCACTACCAATTTTTGTGTCTGAATTCCCTGAGCGGTTTCAATCACTACCTGGTACATTCCATTATCTAAAGACGCTACGGAGAGTTCGTTATTGATTACTGATGAAGCATCAACCACTAATTTTCCAGCCATGTCGAAAATACGCACAGCTACAACTGTTGCACCGTTGAAACGGATGTCAGAAGTTGCAGGATTCGGATACATGGAAATTGTTTCGGTTGTTAACTCATTTGTCGCCAACACTGCATTGATGTTGTATGTAGTATTGGTAATGATCGGTGCATTGAAATCGAAGTAGATGTATGCTGTGTTTTCAATTTCGGTACCAACTGCCAAACCTGTATTCTCACGGATGCTGTATACCACATAACCTTTGCTGTCTTCTTCGTTTTGAGAAGCAGGAACAAGGTTGATTTCGTTGAATGAGAATGTTACGACACGCGTAGCCATATCAACTGTAGTTGCAATTCCGTGTTTAGCACCCAATACATTGAAGGTAGCCAAATCAAGGTTAGCTGAAATTGTATCGCGGATCACAACATCCAATGCAGCCATGTTTCCTTCATTCTGGAAGTTGACCACATACTGCAATGTTTCGTCTTCGTTGGCATTGATATTGGTTGCTTTGTTCACGATCTTGTTGTTCGGGTCATACGAGTTAAGAACAACTGTATACATTGTATCCGTATTATTAGAAAGCTCGGTATCGTTCGGTGCAGAAATAGTCACATAGAATTCCAGTTCAGTTCCTGCAGGAGTATTGCCCGGGAAGGTAAATGGAATGTGTGTATACAGACAGTCACTTAAACCCAACACGTCAAATGTCAATACATTACCATTCACCATTGCATTGGTTAATCCAGCCGTGTTTGGTGTGAAACCAGCCGGGAATGTTAATGAAACCTGGGCGTCAGTTGTGTTGTTACATGCATAATTGCAGATGTTTATATTGACATTACCTGTTTGTAAAGGAGCCACAAATGCCCATGCATACGAATAACTGATCGCGGCATCAGGATCTGCTGCAGCAACCGCGCAATCAACTTCTATGCTGGCCTGACCCGGAGTTGCCATTCCACCTGCTGTAAATCCGGTGATTGTTATGTCTGAAGAAACCTGAACAAGTCCGTTATTAGCAAGCCATGCGTCATTTAAACTTACGGTATAAGGCGCATTTGCAACATTCAATCCGCTGTACCCCCAAAATGAATTCGGGTTGGCGCTTTGTGAAATAGTTGTGGTAACACCGTTGACATCTGTAAAGTCATACATTGCATTTGTATAAGACATCGAAGGTGATTGCTGGAACGTACTGATGTAAATATACCCGCAATTCGAAGGATCGTTTGCAGAAAGGTTCACCGTTTGAGGAACACCTACATTTGAACCTGAAGTTGTGCTGTAAAGTTCAACCGAAGCAATGTAATTTCCGGCAACAGAAAAACCGTGCTGGAATGAAAAACCAAGGCTTTGTCCTGCATTCGATGTAAAGTTCTCAGTCTCAGAAGAACCGTCACCCCAGTTAATCGTGATGATTCCATCAGTTTCGGCACTCACACCGGTACCTACCTGAACATAAATTTGTTCAACACATCCCGTAATCGAATCGGGATAATCGTAAACCGTATAAGCATTTGCCTGCGCAAAAGCCGAATTACCTGCGATCACCGCCGCAAAAAGTAATAAAGTAGAAAGTATTTTCATAATCGTTATTTTCTTTCAGTTACTACCGTAGTTTTGAAAAGGTTGCCCCAAGGGAGAATTTAAAATTTAAAATGGAAAATTTAAAAGGGAATTATGAATGATAAAGTTATGAATTATCAAGGTGCTGATAAACAGCCCGTAAGGTTTCCCTGGAGATGTTTTTTTTAAAGTCTTTTCAATTTTATATTTTCCATTCCCGGCGTGGTTTCCTGAAATGATACTTTTCCCCAAATCCTCTTTTCAATTTTACATTTTCAATTCACAATTACTAATATTGCGTTTATGCAAAAAAATGACTTCGTACAATCCAATTCAGGGCTTCAGCCAAAAGCAATTTTACAAACCATTCAATTACTGGAATCAGGTGCTACCGTTCCGTTTATTGCCCGTTACCGGAAAGAACAAACGGGTGGTCTGGATGAGGTGGAAATTGCACTGATCCGCGATTTGGCGAAGAAACACGACGAACTCATCAGCCGTCAGCAAACGATTTTGTCTGCAATTGAAGAACAAGGAAAGTTAACACCCGAATTGAAGTCAAAAATCGAAGACTGTTTTGAATCGAATGTTCTCGAAGATTTGTATTTGCCTTATAAACAAAAGCGTTTGACCAAAGGTGAAAAAGCCCGTAAACTGGGATTGGAACCGCTGGCGCGTATGATTATGTCACAACGTGGCGGTGATCCCGAGCAAATGGCAGAGCGTTTCCTGAAAGGTGAAGTGTTTGATGAACAAATGGCCATTCAGGGGGCGTGTGATATTATCGCCGAATGGATCAACGAGAATGCCGTGGCGCGTGCACGTATGCGAACCACTTTTCAGCGCAAGGCTATTTTACAATCGAAACTGGTGAAAGGAAAAGAAGAAGAAGGTGCCAAGTACCGTGATTATTTCGATTTTTCGGAACCGCTTTACCGCACGGCTTCACATCGTTTCCTGGCATTGTACCGTGCCGAACGCGAAGGAATTATTTCCCTGAAAGCACAACCCGAAAAAGAAGCAGCGATTGATCAATTGGAACGCTTTTTTGTAAAAGGCGATGATGCCTGCGCTGATTTGGTGGCAGATACCTGTAAAGATGCTTACACGCGATTGATGTGTCCTTCCTTGGAAAATGAAGTGCTGAACGAAGCGAAGGAAAAAGCGGATAAAGAAGCGATTAAAGTTTTTTCGACCAACCTGCGACAATTATTGTTGGCTCCGCCGGTTGGTTCCAAACGCATTCTGGCCATCGATCCGGGATTCAGAACGGGTTGTAAAGTCGTGTGTTTGGACGAATCCGGCTCCCTGCTTACCAATGCAACCATTTACCCGCATGCACCACAAAACGAGACAGATAAGGCCATGGCGAAAATTTCGCAGCTGGTACAGGCCTATAAAATAGAAGCAATTGCCATTGGTGACGGAACGGCCGGGCGTGAAACCGAATCGTTTATCAAACGTGTGCGTTTCGACCGCGATTTGGATGTATACGTGGTGCGCGAAGACGGCGCTTCGATTTATTCCGCAAGTCCGATTGCACGCAAAGAATTTCCTGATTACGATGTTACCGTGCGTGGTTCGGTTTCTATCGGACGTCGTTTGATGGACCCGCTGGCGGAGTTGGTGAAAATTGATCCGAAATCGGTTGGAGTTGGACAATACCAGCACGAAGTGAACCAACATCAACTCAAAGACGCGCTTGATGACGTGATCGTTTCCTGTGTAAATGCCGTTGGCGTTGACTTGAATACCGCGTCGCCTTATTTATTGAGCTATGTCTCGGGACTTGGACCTGCTTTGGCTGAAAATATTGTTGCTTATCGCAGCGAAAATGGTGGTTTCCGTTCACGCGAAGAATTAAAAAAGGTAAAACGCCTCGGTGATAAAGCCTATGAACAAGCAGCCGGATTCCTACGGGTACGCGATGGTGAAAATCCACTGGATAACTCTGCCGTTCACCCTGAAAGTTACAAAGTGGTCAATTCAATCGCTAAAAAAGCAGGACTGAAACTCACTGAACTGATCGGCAATGAAACGACCCTGAAAACCGTCAATAAGACCGAATTCCCTGAAATTGACAGCTATACATTCGATGATATTCTGCGTGAGTTAAAGAAACCGGGACGTGATCCGCGCAAGCAGGCCAAAGTGTTGGAATTTGACAGCCGCATTCGCACCATGGACGATTTACGCGTAGGAATGAGTCTCACTGGAATCGTGACCAACGTCACCAATTTCGGGGCTTTTGTCAATATCGGGATCAAAGAAAACGGACTCATCCATAAATCGAACCTGGCTGATGTGTATGTTGAAGATCCGTCGCAATTTATTGCCTTGCACGAACACGTAGATGTGCAGGTAATTGAGATTGATGTTCCGAGAAAACGTGTTGGGTTGAAGCGATTAGTGTGATCATCTAAATTATGAATTAAGGAATTATCAATGATAAAGTTGCCTCCTTGATAATTCATAATTTTCGCCATTTATAATTCAAAACATCCCCTCATCAGGTGGTATGATTTTACCCTCCTCCGGCTGTTGTTTAGAATTGTTTTAAATAACAATTTTGCGGCGTTAAAAAAACACACAGTTTATGAGATCCAATATAACCAGAGCAATTACCACCGTGTTGTTGCTTGTGAGCGTAAATGTTTTCGCGCAGACAGGAAACGTAAAAGGCATCGTTAAAACTTCCGACGAACAACCGGCAGAATTTGCTACCGTAGGTTTGAAAGGAACAGGTAACGGAGCAAACACCAACAGGAAAGGGGAGTTTGAACTAAAGAATATCGAAGCGGGAAATTACACCTTGATCGTGTCGCTTTTCGCTGTAGAACAGCAGGAAATTTCCATCTTGGTAAAAGAGGGCGAAACAACCATTGTACCAGATGTTATACTGAAGGAAGATGCAAAAACACTGAATGAAATCATTGTTTCATCAGACCGTAACAAGTACAATAAAACCACGCCTTCCACTTCTTTGAGATTGAATGAACCGTTGATCGAAATTCCTCAAAACATTCAGATTGTGACTAATGATGTGTTGAAAGATCAGCAGGTTATCAGCATGAGCGACGGTTTGATGAAGAACGTGAGCGGGCTAACCAAATTTGAACACTGGGGCGATCTGTACACCAATATCCAAACACGCGGATCGCAATTGCAGGCTTTCCGTAACGGATTTAATGTTGTCAATTCAGGCTGGGGGCCGCTTACCGAAGACATGAGTTTTGTCGATCACATCGAATTTGTAAAAGGGCCGGCCGGATTTATGCTTTCGAGCGGCGATCCGAGTGGTTTGTACAACGTAGTAACGAAAAAACCGACCGGAATCAACAAAGGCGAAGCGTCGCTGACATTGGGAAGTTTTGACCTGTACAGAGCCACGCTCGATTTGGATGGAAAACTGAGCAATAATGGAAGATTGCTATACCGCCTGAATGTTTCGGCACAGAACAAGAAATCGCACAGGCCCAATGAATACAATGATCGTTATGCAATTGCTCCCGTAATTTCGTATCAGCTGGATGCAAAAACAAAATTGACCGCTGAGTACAATTACCAGCGCTCAAACATGAGCAATGTTGGTTCTTATTATGTGTTTACGCCGGATGATTTTGCCACCTTACCTGTAAACGCTACCGCATTACCGGCAGGCATGCCTGGAACTGAGATCAACGATCATAGTTTTTACCTGAATCTTCAGCATGATTTCACCAAAAACTGGAAAATCACCGCGCAGCTTTCGCAGTTTTTATACAACCAGGTCGGTTCATCTATGTGGGGAGGAACGGTAAATCCCGACGGAACGTATGTTCGCAATGTGAGCATCTGGGATGCGAAAAGCGCCATGACGATGGGACAGGTGTTTGTAAACGGCGATGTGACCACAGGCCCGGTTCGTCACCGAATTCTGGTAGGACTGGACATGGCAAATAAAAACTACATGGCCGATTGGGGACAAGGGCACGATCTGGATTCCATCAACGCACCTTTTGATCCGAAAAACCCGAATTTGGGAATTCCGGCAACCGGTTACCCGGCTTTCGACAGAGTAACATCTTTGGAAGAAAGAGCGCAACTTGTCGGAGGCTTAATGGCATTGCGATACAGCAGTTTGTATGTACAGGACGAACTCGGCTTTTTCGAAAATAAGTTGAGAGTAACACTTGCCGGAAGATATACGTACTTAATTCAGGAAAACTGGGGCGGAAAACCGGATACGGCGCAGCATTTTACACCACGTGTGGGAATCAGCGGTTCCATAACAAAAACGTTCTCGGTTTACGGATTGTATGATCAGGCGTTTATCCCGCAGTCGGGCCGATTGGCAGATGGTGGCAAAGTACAGCCGATTACAGGAAACAACATCGAATTCGGTTTAAAGAAAAGCTGGTTTGGCGGTAAATGGAATACCACATTGGCCGCCTACCGGATTCTGAAAAACAATGAATTGACTGCCGATCCGAACAGTCCTCCAAGTTCCGGATTGAGTGTTGAACTCGGTCAGAAACAATCGCAGGGAATCGAATTTGATCTTCAGGGTATGATTCTTCCCGGACTTGATCTGATTGCCAACTACGCGTTCACCGATTCGAGAGTTGTACGCGTAGCCGATGGCGTTACTGCTTACAAGGAAGGCGACAATCTTCCCGGTTATGCCAAACATACGGCCAACTCATGGTTGAGCTACAAAGTACAAAGCGGCTTCTTCAGTGGAATCGGAATTTCTGCCGGAACAACGATCCAGATCGACAGAACATCGGTTGGTGACAGTTACTGGGGATCACCAAACACCAAAAGAATGAAAGACTATTTTAAACTCGATGCCGGATTGTTCTTTGAAAAAGAAAAATTCAGAATTACGGCAAACGTGTTTAACGTATTGAACGAATACTTATACAGCGGAGCTTATTACCAGTATAGTTCGGCTTATTACTACCAAACTGAGGCACCGCGCAATGTGCGTGTATCGATTACTTACAAATTCTGATTGATGACAATAAAAAAAGCAATCGGAAAACTTCATCTATGGCTCGGATTTACGTCCGGGCTTTTAGTTTTTGTAATCGCAGTCACCGGCTGCATTTATGCTTTCCAGGAAGAAATTCAGAATGTCAGCCAGCCTTATCGTTTTGTAAAAGAACAGCATAAAGCCTTTTTACCGCCATCCGAAATCATGGAAATCGCGCAAAAAAAGCTTCCGGGAAAACAGATTCACGCTGTCATGTACCAGGGCAAAACAAAAACTGCAAAGGCGATTTTTTATGGAAATGATGGCAACGAGGATTACTATTATTTTGTTTACATCAATCAGTATTCCGGAAAAGTGTTGCAGGTAAGTAACGAGAATGCCGGTTTTTTCCGTTTCATCCTCGATGGACATTATTACCTATGGTTGCCACCCGAAATTGGTAGCCCGATTGTTGCTTCGGCCACGCTGGTGTTTTTTGTTATGGTCATTTCAGGGATCATTTTGTGGTGGCCACGTAACAAAGCCGGAAGAAAACAACGCTTCAAACTCAAGTGGAATGCGCGTTGGCGGCGAAAGAATTACGACCTCCACAATGTGCTCGGTTTTTATGCGTCGTGGCTCGGGCTCATTTTTGCCATTACCGGATTAGTCTGGGGTTTCCAATGGTTTAACGCAACCTATTACACCGTTATTTCCGGTGGAAAAGATTTTGTGGAATACGAGGAACCACTATCTAAAGTGCAATTAACAGACACTTCCGGGTTAGCGCCGATGGATAAATTGTGGACAAAACTCATGCGTGAATGCCCGATCGAAGGATCTATTGAAGTTCACCAACCCGAAGATTCAACGTCATGCCTGGCGGTAAATATCAATCCCGATCCAACCACTTACTGGAAAATCGATTACCGGTATTTCGATCAGTATAGCCTGGAAGAGCTTTCTGTAAAGCACCTATGGGGACGCTACAAAAACACGTCTGCTTCGGATAAACTCATGCGTATGAATTACGACATTCATGTAGGCAGTGTGTTGGGGTTAACTGGTAAAATTCTCGCTTTTTGCGCCAGCCTGATCATTGCATCGCTTCCAATCACCGGTTTTCTGATCTGGTGGGGAAGGAGGAACAAGCCGAAAAAAGAACCGGTGAAAAAGCAGTTCTGACTTGTCATTTTCGGTCATAGAATAGTATAAAAACGAGTTTGATTGAAACGTTTAGTGTAATCATTTAGCGATTTTTGCGTTACATTGGTTGCTTACTTTGAAATTCAACCTATGCGCACAGTCTTTTTCATCTATTGCTGGCTTTTCGCCGCCTCTTCGGTTTTTTCACAACGACCTGATTCCGTGCAGGTAAACGGCAAATGGTATTTCGTGTACCCGATCAAAATGAAGTTGGAACCCACGGACAATTATTTGCGTGTAGTCGGGTTAACAGAGACCGAATTTGAACAATACCGCGATTGGACACAAGCCGGTGATTCGAGATTGAACCTGGAAAAAGATTCCCTGATCAAAGTCCTGCGAAAATCAATTGTTGATGATAAGATCTTAACCGCTGCGCAATATGATGAACTACTAGAGGAGTATTCGGAGAAACAGATTCACCGTCATCGCACTTTTATTCGAACAACGAAACGACATAGCATTCGCCGCAAGTTACGCAACGCAGTCAGGGGATCTCACCGTTATCAAAGCACCAAGGTATTTAGTGTAAAACGCCTGGTGAATCGGAAAGATTTGCGTAAGGCTTTGCTTAAATCACCTTCAAATCAACATAGGACACAATTTTATTCGAATTACATGCTTCCGCCCAGTGAAAAGGACTTGCCCAATGGCAACTATATTCTGTATTTCGATGATTTCTTTTCAGCAGACGACTGGAAAGAATGGAAACTGAACCCGCTTCATACTGCAGCCACTTTCTCTCTTCAGAACAATTTGCTGCACGGAGAATACAGCGTTTTCACGTATGAAGGCAGTCAACTGGTATCAGGAACCTACGAAAACGGGTTACGTCAGGGAAGCTGGCTGATCAGAAGAGAGATCGGTTCAGGTATTGACTATAGGGAAGGCTGGTGTTTTAACAGGAAATACAAGCCAGGAACAACCTCAAAGGATAGCTTGCTGCTTCAGTTTAATTATGACCTCCTACAGGGTGAAAACAGCAGTTTTTCACATTATGGATACGGGTCATATGTAAAAGACTGGACCGGTGAGTTTATAGCCGGATTACCAAATGGAGAATGGGAGCATGATAAATTCAGAGGATACACCTTCAGAGGTGATGTAAAAGCAACACGCGATTCTACCAATAGCGTATATGAACATCGGTGGGTCGACCTGGAACTACCATCTTCCGATTCCATTTATGACTTTTCAGGATTCACTGACTATAACGACATTGATCTGTGGTCATTAAAGTCGGCAAAATGCGTCGAAAATTCAGGACTGGAAAGCATTTCTAAAATAAGTGATTATCCGCTGTCAGAGTTCATGCAGTTACAATTCCCTGTAAAAACAGAGTTTTCATATTCTCCATTCAATAACCGGTGTGAGATCTGGAACAAAGAACCAGACAGCAGCTGTGTAGCACGTTTTTACCGTAATCACGCATTGAAAATCGTTGTGGGTTCTCGCTATTTCAACAACGGGGTATTGTTCGATACTTGCGGATTTGATGAGCAGGGACAATTGGTCTACAAGCAATTTGACAATACCGGAAAATTATACCGCACTTCTCAGCTCAGTTCAAACGGGCGTATTTTGAGTACGGTTTTTACACATCCGCCGAAAAAAATGATCATTGATGGCTATGAAGTGATGCCGTCTTATTCAAAGGGTTTTTCCTGGGAAGGAGATACGCTGGTAGCGAATCGCAGGATTTTTGAATTGAAGTGGAGCGAACACTATAAATTGAACTTCGAGAATTATTACGATAAAGACCTACAGCAATTTGTAGAGAAATCATACGATAACAAAACAGGTGAAACGCTTTTGACAATAACCACTCCCTTCACGAATGAAGAATTAGCTGTGATTGATTCAACCTATCAGGATGAAAACCAGAGATACTCGAAAGCCTATGTTCTACGCTCACGCAGGCACATGGCAAAGATTGATGCGTATGAAAAACGTGCCGTTTGGGGCGATCTCACCATACTTGAAGAATACAGCCACGGACAAAGAAAGGTCACGTTTTTTGCAGACGGAAAACCTTATGCCGGTACTGTGGAAGTGAAAACATACAGCGATGGATCTGATCGGTATAAACTGAAGCGAAAAAAACTGGTCATTGAACTCAACCAATCATACCCTTTTGGTGGGAGAAAGCATATAATAAGACGCCCACGATGGATGAGATCGAGAATCCCTTATGTGCTTTCAGATGCAATTCTGGAAGAACTCCCGTTGTTGTTTCAATTGAA
The DNA here is from genome assembly GCA_002243285.1 of Candidatus Fluviicola riflensis. Lineage (GTDB taxonomy): Bacteria > Bacteroidota > Bacteroidia > Flavobacteriales_D > Crocinitomicaceae > Fluviicola > Fluviicola riflensis. Next base: position 868,260 of record CP022585.1, read on the forward strand.
AATTCATGAAAGGGATGAATTCAAGCAATCGGTAGAAAATAGTTTTCCTTACGAATTCAGTTCAGGTAACTTCATAAACGGTGTTCCGACGGGAAATTGGACGTTTATGAATAATGATAAAAAAGTAACGGCCGAAGTGACTTATACTGGTAAAGCATCCAGTGGTTTTTTGTTTGAATATTGGATAAGAGCCGCAGATACGAAAGCAGAAAAGCTGGAGTACCTCACGGACCCGCTAAAAGAGCGCTATGAACCAGCTTGTAAGAAAAGCACCGATTATATCTATAAGAAAATAGCCATTGCCAACGGCCGCGAAGATGGTACTGCCGTTACCTTTAATCACAAGGGAGATACCATTGCACTGGTCCACTACAAACAAGGAGAACTGCATGGCGATCAATGTTACATCTTTCCACACGATTATTACTCCGAAAAGGCGAATAAATACCTCATTGGTACATTTGATGAAGGAAAACCGGTTGGCAAACAAATTGCGGTAAAAAAAGAATATACATCGGAAGAAGGCGGCGGTAAACTGGTAGTTGATACGATGGCTGTTGTCCATTTTGTAAACGGAAAAAGAGAAGGCAGAGCAAGGTTTCCGTACAAAACGCTTTCGTATGATCTAACATTTTCCAATGATTTACCGGATAGGGAAATGGTCGTTAAAAACAATCGATCGGAAACAGTCCAGCGCTTTACTTTTATGTTTGGATATTTGCACCAGATGCAGCATTTCAAGGAAAACACCCTTTCGTATGAATACGAAATTTCACCACTCGATTCATTGAAGCTGGATATTGGCTATCTCTATGATGCTACCGAACCAGTAGATGAAGACAATACCTATAATTGGGAATCCAGAGGTTTTGCAGATGAATTTATCAAACGCGATGAAACACCGAAACAAGCCGTGTTCACTAAATTTTACCCGAATGGTACCATTGCACGCAGCGGTGAGTTGATGAAGGAAAAGAAACTGGGCCGGTGGACGTACGCAAGCGAAGATCAAAGCAGTTGGTATACGATTGATTATAAAGACTCAATCTATGTTCAAAACGGTGATACGTTTTCAATCATCGGTGTGCAAACTCAGCTGAATGTTGACGGAAAAAGACTCAAAAAACAACTGGTGCTCGAAGAGAAAGACTTTTACAAATGCACCAGCGATGAATATTATTCCATTCGCGAATACATAGTACCTGAATTCTCCGCTTCTGGTGAAGATGCACTCAATTATTACGACAACGGTGCGCTCATGAGCAAAGGGAAATTGACAAACGGCCTGCCGGATGGTTTGTGGCAATTTTACAACCAGCAGGGTGGGTTGACCCGAATGGGAATTTACAAAAACGGTAAAAAGATTGGCCGCTGGCTTGAAGGCGATCTCACCACCAAAGCATACCTCGGCGATATCTGTTTGGATGAATCAAATCCTGATTTGGATGTAATCATCAGCCAGCTCGAGCGCGGAAAGAAAATCGAAGCAACGATTTACCGGAACGGAAAACCGGTGTCGAAACAAACCTACGAGTCCTCTAAATAAAATAAGGCACTTATACCATACAAACAGTTTAAGTTATAACTGATTGGTAATGTGCTGTTTATGTGTTTGTAAATTAATTTCATACTTAGTTGATTAAAATTCACTGGATATGGAGAACCAAAATGTTACTGCTGGAGATGTACTTAAACACTATCTTGAAACTATAAGTAAAGAAAGTAAGATATTAGAGGATGAAATAGACCTGCTATTCTCTAATCAACCTACCCAATCTGAAATTCAATCTTTATTTAAGAAAGTCAAACAGTTTTATAAGGAATACTCCGGCACAGTTCCAAAACTGATCGCAAATATTGGTATGATGAATTTCAGATCATTTATTAATACGCTCGATATAGCCACAAAGTTGCAACAACATTTTGATTCTAAACTTCGTCAGTTTTTGGATGAAAATGCTGACTCCACTCTTTCCAGTTAGTTGAATCTTCATTAGGCACTATGTAAACTTTAATGGGACAATTTAGAGTTATCATTAGTATGTTTAACTCTATCATCTGATTTCTTATAAAATCAGCTACTACCATTTTTTGGTGGTCTGAATAATTTTCCATCTTAAATAAATATTAGTTAAATTGTTTTAAGTTAAAGAATTTATTTTGTAACATTGTAGACGAATCAAAAATGTTATGTTATGAATTATGTTCAAGGATTAAAGTTTAGGCGTGATGAGTTAAAGGCGGTTAAAGATGAACTCGAAGCTAAATTAAAACCTGTACTTAAAGAGTACGACGCGATTATGAACCTTCTTAAAGTTGTTGAAGCTGAAAAGTATGTTCAGAACGACTATCCTTTAAAAGGTAAATTACAAGACAAGGTTTTATTTGCTGTTAACGAACTAAAGAAAGCAACTGCCCACCAAGTTATTGATTTCATGCGCCAACATGAAAGCGATATTTCCGAATCTTCGGTTGTTGTCACCTGCTCCAAGCTGTTTAAAACAGGAATTCTGCAAAAGGATAATGACAAAGGAAGAGAAAGCATTTACACGATAAAGCTGTAATAAAAAATCCCCTTGCGCCAACAGGGGGATTCTCTTCACTTTCTTAACTCAATAAAGAATCAAAATTGTAAATGTTATGTCTTACAAATATACGATTTCCAACTTTAGAACTGATTTCCCTGACGACAACACCTGTCTTGATAAGGTGTTTTCTCTTCGCTACGGATCACAAACCCATTGCACAAAATGTGATAACGTGTTTTCCTATACAAGAGTAAAAGGTAGACAATGCTATCAGTGTGATAAATGTTACTATCAAATATATCCTTGCGCCGGAACTGTGTTTGAAAATACAAAGACTCCATTGTTGTATTGGTTCTACGCAATATATTTGTTTACAGCTTCAAAAAACGGTGTCTCCGCAAAAGAAATAGAACGCCAACTAGGAGTTACTTACAAATGTGCTTGGCGAATGCTAAAGCATATCAGAATTTTAATGGGTTCGCAACAGGTAAATATGTTTGAGGAGTCATCAATTGTAGAATGTGATGAAACTTTTGTAGGTGGCAAGAACATAAACAGACACAAGGACAAAAAAGTAGAAAAATCACAAGGTCGGTCTTTCAAAGATAAAACCCCTGTATTTGGAATGTTTGAACGCAAATCAAAACAGGTTAAAGCGTTTGTAGTTCCGGACACAAAAGGTAAAACTCTAAAACCAATCATTTACAGCCAAATTGAGACAGGCGCAAACGTATATACTGACGAATGGATCGCTTACCGTGGCATAGATAAATACTACAACCATCAATTTGTTGACCACAGCAAAGGACAATATGCTGACGGTGATAACTCAACCAACCGAATAGAAAACGTGTGGAGTTGCTTTAAACGAACAATAAAAGGAAGCTATATAAAGGTTTCACGTAAATACCTACAACTATACGTTGATGAGTCTGTGTTCCGTTTCAACAACAGGAACAAACCTATTTTTTACGAACTCGTGAACCTTTTGGGGTTAGAACCGAATCAAGAACTTTGTCGAACTCAGACTTTGTGACTGGCTTAACTTGTTGTTTACGTTCTAGTTCCTCAAAGCCTTTCGTTAGTTCGTCTACTGACTTTGTTTTAGGCTTTTTCATAGTACAAATGTATGGGATTATTTTGATTTGGACTTTTCCCAGTTTATTGGGGTTGGCATCCTATTTTTCAAGTCGGCTTTCATGTTTCTCATGGTTTCAAGATAAAGTCGTTCTTCGTCGTCCTCTAACAACAAGAATTCAACACTAGTTTCTAAAGCTTCACTGATCTTAAAAAGAGTTTTGATAGTTGGGTTAGTTCGTCCAGATTCAATTCTTCTGAGCGCGGAATCTTCTATGCCAATTAAAGTGGCTAACTCTATTTGCTTGATACCTTTTTGATTACGTAGGGACTGAATGGTTTTTCCAATTCTTTTGATGTATTCGTCCTCGTTCATTCAGTGAAGTTATCGCGAGATCAAAATAATTTTCAGAACATTTATGATCGGTTTTGATTTTTCTCCTACATTTGCTTTGTACACAAAACCAATAACATGAAAAAACTAATCTTGTTCACTGTGCTATTAGCACTCTTCACATACTCCTGCAAGAAAGACGAGAAGAAAGACAGGACTATCACCTTCGACTACCAATTAGCTGACATGGATCATTTTGATGTGTCAGTTAAAAAGAATGGTGACATCATGTACGGTTACTCTGACGAGAAGTACACAGCTTACCCGCAAGGTGATGGTACATATTTGATGGGTTCCACTGAGTTCAAAGCCAAGAAAGGTGACCAAATAGCTGTTTACGTAGTAGACAACTTTGGATCAAATGAGCCTGTTAGTTTCACACTCAAAGTGAATGGTTCAACAGTCTCCACCACTGACGTAAACTCAATGGAGTCTGCTATCAGCATATCCTATACAGTGGAATGAGCACAGTTGGTTGGACCGTTTTTGTTATAGTCTCTGTTGTCATGGTTGTTCCGGGGCTTATAATCACTTTTAGTGAAAACAAGGAAAAGATCAATACCTCCATCAAAACATGGTTGCCCATAGTATTATTGATTTGGCTTATAATAGGTTCGATATGGGTATTTTCTGACATGAAAAGCTAATAATTATGAAAGCATTACTAACTTCTATATTCCTAATTTTCTCATTTGTTTCAACCGCGCAAGATGATTATTACAAGGATATCTCAGCTTCACAAATAGTTTCTGTAATAGATAAAGTAGGTTTCTCTCCAACCAAGATAACAAAAGACGTTAAGGCTTTTAAAATTGTCATCTTACAGTTAGGAACTAATGAAATAAAACAAGTCAACATAGATAGTTGGTGGTTATGTAACAACCGAAAGGATGATAATTTCACCATATACAATATGCTTTATAAAGAAGTGACAAAGGAAACCTTTGATTTATACTGTAAGGAGTTAATTTCCCTAATGGTTTGTGATGGAACAGCGACACAGACAAACTAGATGTTAATCTTTCTATCTGAATGAATATTCTTAACTTAGTGAGTAAATCTCACATAATGAAGTATATAAACATACTACACTATTTTCTAACCATTGGGCTTATCATTACTGTCATTGTCCTTCTATTGAACCAAAACAAAATACAAAACCAACTATCTGATGACTCAGTAATCGAAAGCGTCAATTATCCGTTTGAAGAAAGAAATATGACGCTTATCCTCACTCTTATCGGAGTTGGGTTTGGTCTTTTCGCCCTCTTTACTTTTGGTGGGGTTAAACAACTCTTTGATGCAAAGGTTGAAGAAGTAAACGAACGCTATAACAAAGCAAAAAAGGATAATGAGACTCATCATAAAAGAATGAATAGGTTAGAGAAAGATTTGAACTATCAGCTGGCTGAAATACTATATGACAAAGCGTCTACACTAAGAAGTGGTGATTCGCCAAGTGTTTATGTTATGGTTGCTCTAGCAGCATGTGAAAAATACACACAAGTCCTGTCAGACTGCGAGGATGAGAATCAAAAATTTATAGGGGGTGTCAATACCAGAGTTAGTAGTTTACTTGATGAAATAACAAAAGTAATTGGTATAACCAACAGAGATGTTGAAACTTCCAGTATTGATTTCGATAGGTTTAAAAAGAGAGTCGAAAGAATATCAGCCCAGCTTAACAGTATCGACTTCGCTAAGTTTAATCATATTGTAAGTAAAATCAAGATTATTGATTAGATTTTACGCACATGTTTTTAAGGTATAAGTGCCTAAAATAATATGAAGCAACGAAGTTTACTGCTCTTATTTCACCTCATTACAGTCACCGTTATTGCCCAACGGCCCGATTCGGTGCAGGTAAACGGACAATGGTATTTTGTGTATCCCTTGCAGGAAAAAGTCGAGCCGACCAATGCCATTTTAGATAAACTGGATCTTTCGGAAGCACAGTTTAAGTTATTTAAAGAATGGAAACTAAGCAACGATCCACGCCTGAAATTATCCAAACACACCATGATCGATTCGCTGAACCGGGAATTGATTCGCATAAAAATCACAGTGTCGAAAGAACAGAACAGGTATGAGTGGCGCAATGCGACCGAGGCTCCGAAAGTCAGCTGGCCAATGCTCCTGATGCGAAAAAAACACTGGTACAGAAAGTATCCCGAATTAATGCTTGTCCAGGATATCGATCAAAATCGCGACCTCGTTCCGGCAGTGCAGAATTTACCTAACGGAAAATACATCCAGTATTTCGAACCGGTGCTGAGCTACCACGGATGGAAAAAAAGTTCAGAACTTCCAACCAGGGTTGCAGCTATATTCGAGCTGAAAAACAACCTGCCCGAAAATGAATTCACACGCTTTAACTACAAAGGTGATACTGTGCGTCATGGTTATTTCACTGACGGATTAAAAGAACGGCAATGGACCGTGAGCGATAGAGGAAGCCGGTTCCATACCGGAATTCATGGTTTGAGAGAAAACAGAACATTTTATAATTACAATTCTTCCATTCGGGTCAACCTGGAAAAAGGTATTCTCGAAGGAACGTTTTACAAATGGATTTCAGGTTCTTATCAACCGGTCGGCTACTTTAAAAACGGTTACGCCGATAGTATCTGGAAAACAGATCCTTATTACGCCTGGCGGACCAACGAAATAATTGACTACAATTCAATATTGGACAGTAATTACAATCAACCGCTTTCACTTGCAATTTTGCCATCAGTAAGTCTTTACAAACGATATGACGGGTTTGATTTCAAAGAGAAAAAAAACAGATACCTCACAATCTCGTATTTTAATTTACAGGAAGATCGCTACGAACAAGGTGTGCCTGCTTTACCGTTATCCGGGTTTGAGGATTTGTTTAGCATGCCAATGCGTACCGGTTTGAACGGCTTAAGAACGGTGAATGAAACCGATGGTTATAATAGAAATACCGGTCAGGTCAATTTTCACGGTACCAAACAAATTTTCGAAGGAACCAGGCTCACCGAAAGATATACTTATCTGCCCGGTTTAGGCACGATTGTATATGCACGCTTCTTCAAAAACGGTGCGTTATTCGATACGCTTGGTTACGAGCCTCAAAACAAGTTGTTTGTACACAATATATATGATGTCAACGGAAAATTGTTTCAAACAACCACTTATAATACTTCCGGCGGACAGGTGCAGCAAATCAATTATTTCAAGCAAAAAGAAAAGAAGGTTCGCTATAAAAAACCAGTCGTCATCGACGGATTTGAAACTGAATATGTTTATTATTTCGGAACGAAACTTCGTGAGTGGGAAGGCAGCCGGGTTGTAGACGGAAAACAGTATACCCGGATCAGATGGACGAAAACAAAAAGACGGCGTTCCGAAACGTACAAAGATCTGAGCGATTCTTTGGAGCATCAAGTGACGTTTAACCGAAAAGGGGAAATAGCTTTGGATGAGGCGTCGTTGCAGATAGGAATTGATTCGTCCCGAGGCTACAACAAAGGAATTTATGCAACACGCAATACGGTACCATATAAAGAAATGAAACTGATTGAGGAGAACGAAAACGTTACAGATTCACCTATTGTGTTGACCTGCGCTGATCAACCTTATTCAGGACGAATGAGTATCAATTTTTCGAAGAATAGGCTGAAACTGGATGATCAGCCAGCCGACGGATTAAACTGGACTATTCCATCAGATGAATCTTCTCGAAGCCTGCGCAAACAATTCATGGGGCTTTATACGCCTGATGATTATTATCCGATGTCAATGAGTGAGCGGCCTTATTACCTCAGAGATAAAGATTTCGAAACCCCGTTCTCACATGTGATGGACAGACTGTTTCACGATCAGTTCAATTTGTACCTGGTAGATCGAATGGAAGGCGAATTTCAAAACGGACAACCTTCTGGTAACTGGAACTATTACAACAAAAAAGGTGAATTGGTCTTTACGTTGAATTTTGTGAACGGCTTGCCAAATGGAGATGTTATCGTTTTTGGAGAATATGTTGGTCCTAATAAGTACGACCGGAAATACCACCAGGATGAACCCTATTATACATTCCTGTTTTCGAAAGATGCTCCGAAAAATTACCGCAGGGAAACCTATCATTTTACCGATGGTAAGTTAGACGGCCCCAAAGTAACGTATACGGCAATGGGTGACACGCTCGAGATTGAAGTTTACAAAGCTGGTCAACTTCACGGGAAAACCTGGCGACGTGAGGACGACGATGTGTTCCTGGAGGAATACCAAAATGGGAAACTCCATGGGTTGGTGCTCGAGGGCAGGCTGGAATACAACGAGAGGGATGAGGTTGTGATGGATACCTTGAGTTTTGCGCATTATAAAAATGACCTTTTACATGGCGATTGTTATTTTGAGTTCTATGAAAACAATTATGATCGCGAAGATTATGGCGATGAAAGAAGAGGATGGGGTTATAACCGTAGTTATAAGCAGGCACTGAAAACAGTAAAATGTCAGTTTCACGAAGGATTGCCTCATGGTAATTATGTTCAGCGGTTGGAGTCCGGTGAGACTGAATTTGCTGTATCACTCGCCAAAGGAAAAGTTGACACGCTGACGTTTTTCGAAAATGGTGCTCCTTCTTATTACTATGATTACGTTGAACAAGAGCGATTGCAGCCTTATTCATTTTCCGATTCTGCTCGTTTAGGCTTTAAAACACGCTTTTTCCGTGATGAGAATCTGGAGAGCAAGTTTAGTAACGGGCTTATAGTTGAGTACGGAAACAATGCTGACGAACTTAACATTTATGGCGGTTACAGGAATCCTACAATCGAAGATTACAAACAAGGGCGTTTCACCAAACTGTATCCCAACGGAAATATTGCCCGTCGTGGTTATCGAATCGGGGATAAGAATTGGGGCGACTGGGATTTTTACAACTACAACGGCCAACGTTTGTATTCCATCGATTATGGAACAATGACAATTGTCATGCATGGGATTACTTATACTGAATCGGAGATAAAAGGTGTGTATATAGAATACGACAGCCTTGGCGAACAAATTTGCAGAGGAGCATTGATCGAGGAGCTGGAAAAATACGATTGCGCGCATTCCGATTATTATGCCATTCGCCAGTTCATTATTATCGAAGACAGGCAAGATGAATACGAGCGAACCAATGGCCCCATGAAGTATTACTTCGACAACGGAATGCTCATGAGCGAAGGAACCTTGAAAAACGGAATGCCGGATGGTGTTTGGATGTTTTACACGCCCGACGGCAAACTCACCCGGATCGGGAAATACGTCAACGGCAAAAAAGAAGGCCGCTGGCTTAAAGGCGATCTCGGCGATAAGAAATACATCGGTGAAATTTGCCTGAACCCCGATGATCCGTTACTGGATTTTCACATAGCCGAACTGGAACGCCTGCGCGATGTGGAAATTGTGATTTATAAAAACGGCACGGCTCAAATCGAGCAACAATACGAGGTAACAGATTAAGTAGGCGTGGGACGCATCCCGCACCAATCTGTAACGACAGGGTATTGAATTCGGGACCCATCCCGCACCAATCTGTACGAGTTAGATTCCGGTATTCGGATCCAGGACGCATCCCGCGCCTAACACGTGCCTACGTGTTAGATGTGATTCCATCTCCATGCATCCTTGTAAATGAGTTGGTTAGATTACCATCGTTCCCCAAAAATGTTAACTTTGACACATCAAAACGAATTAAATGCGCTATTTAATCTTACTGCCATTCATGTTTTTAGTGTTTACTGCCTGTCAAAAGACAGACCGGGAAAAGCTTAATGGTATGTGGCTTATCAGCGAGATCAGGGTCAACGGTGAACAAATGTTTTCCACAGAGAAGGCCGAACAGCAAAAAATAATCGATCGTGTGATCAACGAACAAATGGCGCAACTGCCACCCGAAGCACAGGGTCAGGAAGCAATGATGCGCAATTTGTTTAGCCGACAAATGGCAATCAGCGCCAAAACCACGCTTGAATTCAAAGAAGATGGTACTTTTGTTTCTATTCGTTATAATGGCAGCAGCCAGGTAGAAACAACCGGACAAATCACCCTTGATGAAGCGAAGAAAGAAATCAAAATGAAAAGTGATTCCGATGAGCAATTCACCTACGAATTGAAAGAGGAGCTACTAAAGCTTTCGAATTATTCAGACGGTGAGAAAATTGAATTGTCCTTCCGGCGAAAATAAAGAAGGTCGCCATCGTCTTGAATCTTTTTGAAACAAGCGCTCAAAATCGGCTCCTTTTAACGAGGAAAACTGTATATTCGCCAATATTTAAATGAAAATCATGCGTTATATCTTAATTGTAGTTGCTGCGTTGACAGTATTAGCGAGTTGTTCTAAGAGCGATAAAGAATTGTTATCAGGTACTTGGGGAATTCAGGAAATGAAAAAAGACGGCGAAGTGGCAATGTCACTTGATCCGAAAGAACAACAAAAAATTATTGACAAAGCGTGGGCGAAAGACGGCGCTATGATGGAGCAAATGGGGATGGACAAAGCGGCACTTGCAAAAAGCATGGAAGAGCAGTCTAAAAACCTTGCGAAAGTGACTTTTGTTTTCGGTGAAAACGGTAAAGTAAAAGTTTCTGCTAACGATGGTAAATCGAAAGACGTTTTCTCCCCTTACACAATGAACGAAGAGAAAAAAGAAATCACGATCGAAGAAGAAAACAAAGATAAATTGACGTACACGTACACAATTTCTGACGAGCAATTGATCTTGAAACAGAAAAAAGACGAATTGATCTTTAAACGTAAGTCTTAATAAATAAGACAAAAGCGTTGAAAAACGAATTTAAAGTCCGATTCGCCTCTGGTGGATCGGACTTTTTTTTGTTATTTGTGGTACGATAAAGAATCAATTCATGAAAAACCAGATACTTACTTTTCTGCTATTATTTGTTGCAACAGCTGCCATTGCACAGGCTGACTCTGACGATAAAACACGCCTGCGGGGTTCATGGGGAATAGTTGAAATGGCGAAAGACGAAGATCTTGCGATGTCGCTTGACCCCCAAAAACAGCAAAAAATCATTGATGATGCGTGGGTGCAAGACAGCGTTATGATGCTCGAAATGGGAATGAACAAAGCAATGCTTACAAAAAACATGGAAGAGCAGTCGGAATTGCTCTCGAAAGTCACGTTTGTTTTTGATAAAAAAGGCAAAGTAACCGTTTCGCCTAACGATGGTGTCTCGGCAGACGTTTTCTCACCTTACACACTAAACGAGGCGAAAAAAGAACTGACAATTGAAGAAGAAAATGGAGATAAATTGGTCTACAATTATCTGATTACTGATAATGAACTGATCCTGAAACGGGAAAGTGATATGTTGATTTTTAAACGCAAATCAACCATCAATAAGCATTAAGCTTTGCTCACAGAAAGGATTATATTTGTGGTACGATTACTGCTTATGAACTAAAAACAACAACTATGAAAACACGGATAATTGCGTTGATGCTGCTAATGATTGGATCGGTTGCAGCTTATGGTCAAACCTACGACAGTGGAGACAAAGAGTTGGATACACAACTCAAAACCATTAATACGGAAGCCAAAAAAGATTTAGAGCAGTTTAAAACAGATGTTTCAAAAAAGTACAGCACAACCATCGATAAAATTGAAGCATTAATAAACCTTGGCATGCAAGCAGCAGATATTATTATGGCGCATGAAGTGTCGGCAATCGTACTAAGACCGGTTGACGATGTAGTTGCCTGTTACGAAAAAAACAAAGGAAAAGGTTGGGGAGTAATTGCCAAAGAAATGGGCATCAAACCTGGTTCTGCCGAATTTCATCAGCTGAAAGGCAACTGCAAAAACAAATCGAATAACGGTAAGAGTAAAGGTAAAGGCAAGAAAAGCTGAAATATTTCTTCTTTAAAATAAACAAAGGTCGGTATTTGCCGGCTTTTTTTGTTTTTACTCAATTGGATACGGACAAAGATTATGGAAAAATAATTGGGCCACAGATGGCACAGATTTTCACAGAGACTGATCCAAATTAATTTCCGTTTGCAAGGAATGCAATTGCATTCCTATCTGTGTTCATCTGAGTCATCTGTGGCAAAAAAAATGGTTGATTCATCCGATATGATCGTTGGATTTTAAAGTGTTATTTTTCATACTGCAAATAAATCCCATCCTTAAACGCCGTCCACACACAAGCACGTTGCCCGCACGATTTCAATGCGCTGTTCGCCCAAGAATTGCAGGTATACATGAGTCCGTAAGAACGATTGGCTTCGAAAAAGTAATGACGGCTTCCATACGTGTGTTTTTCAATCAACTGATATTCCCCATCCTTTTTAGAAAAACTGCCTTTCACATAAGCAATGAGCGCTTTGTATTGTTTGGGTGAAAGTGACAAACGAATCGTTTGTTTGTCGGAAACATCAGGTTCAGCTCGTTGCACCAAATGCATCGCCGAACTTCCCAAATGAAACGTTGCTTTCAGCGCAACACTCACTTTCAGATCCGCCCAATCTTCGGTTTCAAGGAAAAAACCTTTGTCACCCCAGCCAATAGCCAAATGCGTATAAACCGAATCGGTAAGTAAACTATCGTTAAGTCCTAATTCATGCGGCCAGTTGATATACTCATTTTCCAGCGGAACCACCAAATCCGTGTGAATTCCACTCGAAGTAATGTAAACTGTTGTATGCTCTTTCCCCGATTCGTCACTTGCCAGCGGCCCCACACCAATCCGGGATAATACCATAGCACAACACCAAAAGATAAGCAACAACCCGAAAAAACATTCGAGAAAGATGCGTATCGTTCGCCAGGTTATTCTTGAAGCTTTTTTCAGGACTTCCATGAAGCTAAAAATAGAAAAAGGAATTGATTTGAAGGAATTGGCTATAGTATGATGATCTAAATCTCAATTTCAGGAACCTCTTCCTCTTCTACAAAGTTTACGTATTTGTAAAGCGGCTTTAAACCGGTGTTCTCATTCGGTCTGTTTTTCTGCAGTTTTTCAATACACTTTAGCCAAATTGGAACTGTTATGGGAATTTTGCCTTGTTGGTAATCTCCGCGCAGACGAAGGCCCCAATCATCACTAATACAGCGGATACCGATGGTGAAATCGTCAGTAATCGCGATGAAAAAGCCACCTGTATTTCCTGATCCGAACCCGGCAAAGTTCCCTATAAAATCAGGGGCATTGGGGAAATGACGATGAACGACTGTTCCACGCCCCAAATGTGTATAATAATCCAGTAGATGCAGCATTTCTTCGGCCGTTTGTTCATTCATTATCCTTGTTGAATGTACCTTGCGACGATATAATTCCTTGCCTTTAAAATCGACAATGTGATTGATGACTGTTGGTTCTTTTCTGATTCCTTTATTGTAAAAAGCCGACCAGGTCTTTGTTAAATCAAGAAGAGATAATTGAGCATCAAATAAAAAGATTGAATTGGAATAATTCTCGACATGCTCTCGGAATAACATATACAATTGAGTATACGCCAGTTTCTGAGAATATCGCTTGGCTAAACCTATTGATGGAGTTCCACCGAACGCAATCCCGAATGTTCTCAGGAAGCTTCGGTTGATACTCGAATCAGGAACCATATCGTCATAGTCACCACCCGGGATTTGTTTCATCTGAGGATAACGATTATGGGGTGTGAATTCTTGTTGCATTGCCAGCGTATAGAGCAAGGTTTTGTTCATTCCACCTATTGTACCGCGGTTAGTTACAAAATCTCCTGAAGGGCCACTTTTACTGGAATAATGTACTACCACCTGACCTGTTTTATTGTCAATTGCCACTACACCTGCATTCAGAAATTGATTGAGCGCCTTCAATGAATCCATCAACGCTTTTGTTTCATGATGTTCCCATTCAATTCGCGGATAAATAGAATCTTGCAACCGGATTACTTCGTTGGTTAGAATGTCTGATAAACCTGGTTCCAGCGATGTATACACCTTAATATCTGCCGAATCGATGCGTTCCTGACTCAATAAATTCGGAAGTTTCCGGTAAATGAGGTTCAAATGCGTAGAATCGGTAATGAGCGTACCATCCGCATAATAGCAAAGTACTTTTGGACGTTGGATGCAACAGGATGTAACAACCAATCCAATTAAGAAAGCAAAGACCCATTTCATTTCTTCAACATCAAATAAGCTTCTTTAAAAACACTTTCCGTTTCGGTAAATTCCAATTGAGGAAAGCCATCCTCCGTTTGATTTAGAGCAATCCCGTCGGCCATTGTCAGTTTACTCCAATCAAAATCAACCCCCGAAATCACGTACTTCTGAAAAAAGTAACACCAATCTTCGCCGGTTTGTTGTTGAAGCAGGTCGAGAAACAATTCGTCGGTGAACAAAACCTCATTTTCCGTACAATGGATCAGCAGCGTGCGCATGAAATCATCCAATGACGTTTTTCCATTCGAGGAAACCAGTAATTGCTGGTCCAGCCAAAAAGCGAAAAGAGTTCCTCTTCTGTAAGGCAGTTTTTCGATGTTGTAATTTGTCCAGAAATCGTCTTTGATCCGGTAATTTGGTTCATTTCTCTCCGGATTTATGTAATGCGCTTTCAACACATCTTCATTGAATTTAGCGCGCCATTCTTCCGGTGTAAGTGCTCCGTTGCGCAATTGATTTTTGTAAGCGTAATAATCTGTAAAACCTTCACTGAACCAATAATTCAGCTCTTCGTGAGCCATGGTGATTTTTCCACCGATCCAATCGTGCATCATTTCATGGTTGAAAATGTACTTGATCGTACCAAGGTCGTTGAAAGGGTTGTTGGTCGACTGAATCATGAATCCGTTGTAAATACGCGAACCATTGACACTTTGTCCGGGATACATTATTGAATCGTTCGATGTAAGCGTCGGAGTCATGATCACGGTATAATAATCGAAATCCTGGTCGTTCCAGAAATCGCGCTGTGTGATCAATGTTCGTTGGAAAAGCGCAAGAAGCTGGTCGTCCTGAAAAGTTGTCCAGTTTCCGCGAATGGCGAAATACACTTTTTTGTTCTGGTGTTCAAACGAATGAATGCGGTAATCGCCACCCACAAATAAAGTGTTGTAGAATTCGGTCCACAATTTCCCGTTGAATGACTGGTGCAGTTCCTGCGATCCGAGCATGTTGTGAATGGCAAATTCTTTCGGGAAACCAATCCAGTCGATCGTTGCGTCCATTTCAGGATCTTCTTTACCGCTTTCAAAAACGGCTTCGGGCATCACAAATAAACTTTGTCCCAATGCATGAAAAAAAGTTGGTTGCAGCCGCGGCCGCGCAAAAATATTCGGTGAATCGCCCGGGTAATCCTGCCGAACGGTATAACTGAATGAAACAGTTGTTGCCGTTGGATGATAGACCACTATGCGATTACTATCGGGCACCATCCTGAAGCGATAACCTTTACCAGCGCCTTTGAAATTCGAAATAGATTGAAACAAATTCTCTTCGCCCCAGATTTCATTGGCATAATAAAAGTAACTGGAATCTGCCGGTTTACTGAGAGTAGTTGTAACCGTAATCGTTAAACCCGATTTGGGCATGTTTTTGGCGTAATTCACCTGGTATTTCACAGTTTGTGCCGCGTTGGAAAACAACGAGAACAGACTTAGCATAAAGGTCAATGCAATCTTCATTTAGTAAATCTTTGGTGGCTAAAAAACACAATTTTTCGGAGCTTCTGACGTGTTTAACAAATATTGACTTCGAAGTATGATTCCCTAGCTCCCTAATTCCCTGTATTGAGCGAAACAAAGTGAAGTCGAAATATCTAGTTTCCCTAGTTTCATTACCTTTGTCGCTTACTTAAATAAAAACAAGATTAACAACATGGAAATTCCAAAAACGTATGATCCCCGTTCAGCAGAAGAACGTTGGTATAGTCACTGGATGACTAAGGGTTACTTTCATTCCGAACCAGATGATCGTGAGCCGTTTACCGTCGTCATTCCGCCGCCAAACGTCACGGGAGTCTTACACATGGGACATATGTTGAACAATACCATACAGGATGTATTGGTGCGAAAAGCCCGCATGGAAGGTAAAAACGCCTGCTGGGTTCCCGGGACCGATCACGCATCCATCGCTACTGAAGCCAAAGTGGTGCAGAAACTACGCCAGGAAGGCATTAAAAAGTCAGACCTTTCGCGCGATGAATTCCTGAAACACGCCTTCGACTGGAAAGAAAAGTACGGTGGCGTTATTTTGCAGCAATTGAAAAAACTCGGTGCTTCCTGCGATTGGGAGCGCACGGCGTTTACCATGGATCCTGATTACTCGGATTCGGTCATCAACGTGTTCATCGATTTATACAACAAAGGAAAGATTTACCGCGGCGTTCGCATGATCAACTGGGATCCCGAGGCACGTACCGCTCTTTCCGATGAAGAAGTAATTTACAAGGAAGTGAATTCGAAACTCTTCCACGTACGCTATAAAATTGCAGGTTCTGACGATCAGTGGCTTACCATTGCGACCACGCGGCCTGAAACCATTTTGGGTGATTCTGCTATTTGTGTGCATCCCGACGATCCGCGTTACAAACACCTGCACGGAAAGTTTGCCATTGTACCGATTGCCAATCGCACCGTTCCGATCATTACCGACGAATACGTTGAAATGGAATTCGGAACAGGTTGTTTGAAAGTAACACCGGCGCATGACGTAAACGACTACGAATTGGGCAAGAAGCACGATTTGGAAACGATTGATATTTTCCACGATAACGGAATTGTCAACGAAAACGGTTTGCATTATGCGGGGAAAGACCGCTTCGAAGTACGGAAGGAAATCGCTAAAGAACTCGACGATAAAGGCTATTTGGTGAAAGTGGAAGACCACATCAATAAAGTTGGTTTCTCTGAGCGCACCGATTCGGTAATCGAGCCGCGTTTGTCATTGCAGTGGTTTGTTTCGATGAAAGAACTGGCTGCTCCGGCGTTGGAAAACGTTATGAACGGAAACATCAAATTTCACCCTGACAAGTACAAAAACACGTACCGTCACTGGATGGAAAATGTGAAAGACTGGTGCGTTTCGCGTCAGTTGTGGTGGGGACACCGCATTCCTGCATTTTTCTATGGAAGCGGAGCCGATGAATTTGTTGTCGCTAGAACAGCCGATGAAGCATTGATTGCCGCGAAAGCGAAATCAGGAAACAATAACCTTGCAGCTGCCGACTTGAAACAAGACGAAGATGTATTGGATACCTGGTTCTCTTCGTGGTTGTGGCCGATTTCGGTTTTCAAAGGATTGACAGAACCGGGCAATGCGGAAATCAAGTACTACTATCCGACCAATGATTTGGTGACGGCTCCTGAGATTATGTTCTTCTGGGTAGCGCGTATGATCATCGCCGGATACGAGTATATGGGCGAATTGCCGTTCAAAAATGTATATTATACAGGAATCGTTCGCGATAAACTCGGTCGGAAAATGTCGAAATCGTTGGGGAATTCTCCCGATCCGATTGATTTGATCGAGAAATACGGAGCCGATGGCGTGCGAATGGGAATTTTGATTTCTTCGCCTGCCGGAAACGATTTGCCTTTCGACAGCAGTCAGTGCGAGCAGGGACGTAATTTCACCAACAAAGTGTGGAACGCGTTCCGTTTGGTTACAGGCTGGGAAGTTCGTCCGATCGAACAACCGAAATCGTCACAAAAAGCCATTGAGTGGTTCGAAGCGCGTTTCAACCAGGAACTGGCCAACATTAATGAATTGATGGATAAATTCAAGATCAGCGAAGCGTTGATGGCGATTTATAAATTGGTTTGGGATGATTTCTGTGCCTGGTATTTGGAGATGATCAAACCGGGTTACGAACAACCGATTGATCAGGCAACGTTGGACCAAACGATTGTGTTCTTTGAGCAATTATTATCGCTGATGCAGCCGTTTACGCCATTTGTTGCCGAAGAAATCTGGCATTTGCTGCGCGAGCGAAAAGACGGTGACGATATCATTATTGCACCATGGCCGAAAGTGAAAGCCTTTGATCAAGCCGTATTGAAACAATTTACGGTAGCCGAAGAAGTGATCATCAATATTCGCAACGTTCGCAAGAAAAACAACATTGCCAATAAAGTACGCATTGACTTGTTCGTGAAGAAAAATGCTGACATTGATCCGGCCTTCGATCCGGTGATCGTGAAAATGGGGAATTTGTCCCAGATGGAATACACCACCGAAAAAATCGGCAATGCGAACTCGTTCCTGGTAAATTCCAATGAATTTTTTGTGCCGTTTGGTGAATTGGTGGATGTTGAAGCTGAAAAAAGCAAAGCGGAAGAAGAATTGACGTATGTAAAAGGCTTTTTGAACAGTGTTCAGAAGAAACTGCAAAACGAAAAATTCGTAGCCGGTGCGCCGGAACAGGTTTTGGCCAGCGAACGCAAAAAAGAAGCGGACGCCTTGCAGAAGATCGCCGTTTTGGAAGAGAAACTGGCAGGATTAAACTGATTTATGTGGTTGTGTAAGCGCGGGACGCATCCCGCGCCATACATAACACACATACATAAACAAAAAACGGCCTTGCAATTAATTGCAAGGCCGTTTTTCATAACGGATCAATCTATTTCCATCAGCAACTCGTTCGTGCTGAAACATACATTGAATAAAAATCGCGGTGTTCTTCGCGCAGGAATTTCACAAAGCTGTCGATACTTGTACGTAGCAGAGCATCAATCTCAAACAATAGCTTCCGGATATGCTCACCGATCAGGGCTTTGTTTTGGTTCTTCCCGATTTCACGCGCCAACGGATCGGCGGTTGTTTCGTCGGTGAGTAAATCCAATTGCGCCACTTTTACCGCAAAGCGCGAAAAGGCACTTCCAAACTCAGGCAATGTGTTCCATTCCCCGTGATGCTGCATACAAACGGTTTCTACCGCTTTGTACATGTCCAGTTTTGTTGCTGCTTGTGTATCCATGGCGTTTTTGATTAGTAGGAGGCAACTTCGCCTTCGTATTACCAATAACGTCATTAATTGCCGAAAGTTGTAAGAGAAACAGGCAGAAAAACCCGAAGTGTGGTATCGGTAGAATAAAGTGTAGGAAATTGGGAGTGAAATGGAAAAATTAACTTTTTGGGGACTCTTTTCGGCCTTACATCCATAGCGTAAGAGAACAAAACAGAATGGAACGTAGCCAAACCCCTGTCTGAGCTCAGCCCGCCTCAGCGGACGTTTGCGAGTTGGGGTGAGGCAGTGAAATGAAGTGTAGTTCTCAAGCGAAGGATGTACAGCCTTGACTTTTTGGTTCTTTTGTGTCAAGACAAAAGAACAGAAAACTCACTTCTCCAAAATCTCAATCTCCACTCTCCGATGCCGCGGATCAAACAAATCCTTATTGTACTTCGGGTGCGGACTTTTATTACTATAACCTTTAAATGTCATTCGGGTATCCGAAATGCCATTGCGGACCAGGTAACTGTAAATTTTCTGCGCGCGTTTTACCGATAAATCCATCGCGGGAGCGCAGCAGACATGGCCTTTAATGTGAATGCGCATATTCGGGTTTTTCTGCATCACCGACAACAATTGGTCGAGCTCTTTGTATGAGTCGGTCATGAGAATGGTCTCGTTGATCTCGAACAGAATGTTATTGAGTACCAGGACATCGCCTTTCGTCATCACGCTGTCCGGATTAAAATTCCGTGGAATTATCACTACAGCCCGGGCCGGTTCATCAGCGTTTGGTGTTCCTGAAATGGTAGCGGTCGGATTGGGTTTTACACCTCTTTTTGCCATGAGTTTGACTTCCACACAGCGTTCTTTTTCCGATTGATAGTTGGTCAGGTTGGCTTTCGTTTCACCGAGAATGGAAGTTTTCCCTGTTTTGAAATACCGTTGCTTTGCGATAAGATTTTTCACGGCTTTGAGCCGGAAATCTGCCAGATCGTGGTTATAGGAAGCATCTCCGGTGGTATCGGTTTTGGCTGTCAGCGTCGCAACCGGATTCCAACGCGTGGTATCGATTTTCAAAAACGGATTTACTTTCGATTTTGGAACATACGACCCATGGTTGAAATAGATTTTTACAATCGTGTCGCGCTGCGAAAAAGCAGTGAAACACCAAAACAGCAGGAAAAAGGAGAGACGCATGTTGTAAGGTTTACTTCAAATATACTGATTGATAATTATATCGGTATAACTGAAAAAAGAGAGTCGGTTACGGTTCGAAAAAGGAACTTCCACAGATGCATCAGGCGTGGTGGGAACCATAACGGCAGCGCTAATTATTATTCTCATCAATTTAAAAAAGATTTTAATAATGAACCGAGATCTGAAGACGGCGCATTGGTGAACAAGATCGGGTACCTGTGCGGTAAATGACGTTGATTTTTCCGTCTGTTTGAGGAGGAACGACGAGTTTAAGGAAGAGAAAATAATGTTTTCGAAGACCAAGCGTCAGCGCTGGGAATACGTCATGCCCCGCTAACAGGTCGATTGGTTTACCGCGCCTAGCCTTTTCTTCAAAAGCTTAGCTTTTTCTCTATTTGCGCAATGGGAAAAAGTAGAGAAAGCGTATCAGGGCTTATAATGCAACGTCTCATCCATGGAACCCACAGCAACCGGATGGTAATTCTTTCGCGCTTCTTTATAAACACTCAGTGCCCATTGCAAATCTTCGCCTTTGGCAGCGTAATATTCTTCATAAATCGGCCAGATGAATTTTCGTCGTCCGGTTTTCAGGAGCATTTTTTTGATTTGTGGTCGCGGATCTGTGTACCCAGAACGAATGCTCAGGCAGAACCATTCCGTGGCAACTTCAGCATTTCCCCAATTCTTAAAATCGAGTTTTTCATCGATCAACGCCAAGCGTTCAGGATCCATTTTCTTCGGTAACTGGCGAATAAATACCTGCCATTCCTGTGGCGTGTATTGATCTCTGGCCAAAGCCGGTTCCTGTTTTTTGCCTTTCTTTTTCTTCGGTTTCTTGAAAATGTCTTTCCCGGCAGCAAATTGATCTGCCAACAACTGTACTTTTTCAAAACGCGGTGAAGTAATGGAGATACAATTTTTTGGTAAACCCGGTTCATACAACCACGCGTCGACGTTGAATTTGATGTTATTCGGTTTCAGTAATTTCTCCGTGAGGTATTTTTTAAACTGCTCGGTAGTAAGTGTTTGGAACTGATGGTCTTTAAAATAACCTTTCAGGAATTCGTCGAAACGTCTTCTGCCGAAATCTCGTTCCAGTGTTTTCAGGAAAAACGCACCTTTTACGTAAGCGATATCAGTCATTCCGTCGTCGGGATTCCTGCCGTTGAGACTCAGTTTCAAATGCGTGTCTTTCTCCTGGCCATTCTTCATGAACTTGTCTATCTCCACTTCCAGTTCCTGGAACTCGATCAGCGCTAACATATCGGCGGTTTCTTTACCGTATAATTCCTCCATGATGCGGTTCTCGAAATAAACCGTAAAACCTTCGTTGAGCCAGAAATCGTCCCAGGTCGCGTTGGTTACTAAGTTTCCTGACCACGAGTGCGCCAATTCATGTGCGATGACCGAAACGGCACTTCTATCTCCTGCCAATAAAGTAGGGCTCGCAAACGTCAGGCGTGGATTTTCCATTCCACCGAACGGGAAAGAATATGGAAGAACAATCACATCGTATTGATCCCATTTATAAGGACCATACAAGTTTTCGGCGGCGGTGATCATTTTGTCCAGATCGGTGAATTCCCAGGCCGCTTTTCCAACCATTTCAGGTTCTGAGTAAACACCGCAATTTTTGCCCAGCGAACGATATTCCAGGTTTCCGACTGCCAACGCAATCAGGTAAACAGGAATGGGTTGTTTCATTTCGAAATGATACTTGCCGTCTTCTGACCGTTCCTTCGGATTGGAAGCACTCATGAGCGCCATCAAATCTTTCGGAACTGTTACGTCAGCCGAATAAGTAATACGATTCGCAGGTGTTCCTTGCACGGGAATCCATGTACGCGTTAAAATCGCCTGGCCCTGCGTATATAAATAAGGATGCTTTTTTCCTGCAGTCAATGAAGGATCAAGCCAATCCAATGCACCGGCATCTTCCGTTGTTTTGTAATAAATATTGATGTATTTGGTATCCCGGTTGATTTTTACGCTCAATGGCTGGCCGATAAATTCTTTTTTGGTACCGATGATAAAATCGGTTTCTTTCTCATTGCCTTTTTTGCCAAGCGTTACTTTTTGGATTTCAGGTCCGTTGATGTCAAAAATAGCCGTATCAGTATTTTTTAATTGTTCCATCGTATGACGCGCAACACCATAAATGGTTTTGTTATCGAAGTTCACATCCAGCTCCAAATCGATGTGCTTGGTTCTGATTTCGTTGGTATTGGAAAATGAATGGGCGTCCTCAATCGAAACATTTCCGGTAACATCCGCCTGGTCGTCTGCTACATTGCTGTCAGGTGCAGAATCACATGAAGCAACGAAGAAAAGAGATATGGTCGAAATGACCGCTATAAGTGAAAATTTATTCATTAGTCGGTTCTACTTAAGTGTGCTAAGATAGGTTTTTCTTTACGATTGCAAATTGTCGGAAAGCTTCTTTCGGTCTTTTTTACTCAGATATCTGATCACATCAGCTGCGCCCATTAACCCGAAAAGCGCCGGCATATAACTCACTGTTCCATAAAAGGAACGCTTAAAATTACTGCCATCAGTCATTTTCAACGACTCTTTTTGCTGCAATTCGGAAGAGAAAACACAGCGTACGTTTTTGAACTCCACGTTTTTCTTCTTCAATCGTTTTTTCACGTGATGTGCCAGCTGACAATTATGACTATTCGGCAGATTGGTAACCTGCACACGGCTCGGATCGGTTTTTCCGCCGGCTCCCAAATGCGAAATGATTTTGATTCGCAAACGCTTGGCAGCAATGATCCATTCCAGTTTCGGCGCCAGGCTGTCGATGCAATCCATTACGTAATCGGGCTGGTATTCTTTCAGCAATTCCCAAACGCGGGTTGGAACCACAAATTCTTCCACCACATTTAAAGCCACGTCGGGATTGATTTCGCGAATGCGTTCTGCCAAAACCACCGCTTTGTTGCGCCCGATGGTAGAATCCAATGCTGTGAGTTGCCTGTTTTTATTACTCGGATCAAAAACGTCACCATCGATTAAGGTAATGGTTCCGATTCCCGACCGGGCAATGAATTCACCGGCAAATGATCCTATTCCACCTAAGCCTACGATCATTACATGTGCCGATTTCAGGCGATCCATTTCTGTTTTTCCGAGGATCAACTCGGTACGTTCAAGCCAACTAGCCATAGCGAAATACGCGCTTAAAATTTTGAAATAACTGTTCGATAATTGCGGGCAAAGGTAATGATTTGAGTTCGGCCAGCTTTTCGTAAAGCAGCATTAAATCCACATCGGCATCATCCGTTTCCAGGAAAATGCGGTGAGCGGGCAGTTGAGCTACGCATTTTTGAAGCTTTTCGTCAATCAATAACGCTTTGCCGAAACTGAGGTTGGCGCCAAGATCAATGAACTTATCTGCCAGTTTTGTTTTGCGAAATCCGTGGATGATCCATTCGGGCGCATGAAAATCCCGTTCCTTTAATAAGAGTTCTAGTTCGTTCCATCTTCCCACGCAATGAATCACCATTGGCAATTTGGTTTCTTCGGAAATAGGCATCAACATCCGGAACAAATGAAGTTGATTTTCAGTTGAAAGCGAGGAGGCTTTATCCAGTCCTACTTCACCGATGGCGAGACATTTTTTATGGGACACTAATTCGCGGACTTTCAAAAAATCAACCGAACCATTTTGAGGCCATCCCAACGGATGAAAAGCCAGTGAGTAGAATTGATTTTCTGCGAGTGAGGATGGTGAAAACGAATCAAAATTCTGATAATCAACCGACAACACTTCAGTAATTCTGTTAGAATTAAAGTGGTGTGTATGAATATTAACCGGAAGTGACATATCTACTGGTCTTTTTGCAATATTGTTCATTTTATACAAACTTAACATCTCCGTTTGTTTATTGAGTTTATTTAAGCATATTTGTGCCCCATCAAAACTTAAATTAAAATGGAAGCTACACCCCAAAAAGGACACCCGAAAGGACTGTACGTTTTATTCATAACTGAAATGTGGGAGCGTTTTTCGTACTACGGAATGCGTGCCTTGCTTGTTTTATTCTGTACAAAAGCTTTGCTTTTTGATAAAGAGAGTGCTTCAGATGGAATATACGGATCTTATACAGGTTTAGTTTACTTAACACCACTTATTGGTGGTTACATGGCTGATAGATATTGGGGTAATAGAAAATCGATTGTTATTGGAGGTCTCATGATGGCCATTGGTCAGTTTTTCATGTTCTTGTCGGGAAGCTTTTACGACCAAACAGGATTTGCAACAACACTAATGTTTGTGGGGCTTGGCTTTTTGATTTTTGGGAATGGTTTTTTTAAACCGAACATTTCAACAATGGTTGGGCAGCTTTATGTTCCGGGAGATAAGCGTGTAGATTCTGCATTCACTATTTTCTACATGGGAATTAACTTGGGTGCGTTTTTGGCACCTTTGGTTTGTGGAATTCTTGGTGACACAGGTAATCCGGCAGATTTTAAATGGGGATTTTTAGCAGCTTGTGTTGGTATGACAATAAGTACAGCTTTATTTGTTTGGCTTAAAAATCATTATATAGTTACACCTGAAGGCAAAGCCATAGGTATGCCTCCTGAAAAAGCAACCAATAAAAAAATCGAAGTGGATGGACTGCTTGATTCTGCCTCAGACGTTGCTGAAGTTCAAAAAGGTTTTTCTAGCGGAATGGTTGCTACCTGGCTACTTATAGAAGTCGTACTGTTTTTCTTGTTTTGGCTGGTACTTGACCAAGGAATTATTGGTGGTTTTATTTTCTCACTTTGTATAGCTGCTCCTGGATTTATTATCTCGGATAGAACCTTAAGTAAGGTCGAACGAAGTAGAATTTGGGTTATTTATATCATTGCCTTCTTTGTTATATTTTTCTGGGCTGCGTTTGAACAAGCTGGCGCCTCATTAACCTTCTTTGCAGAAGAACAGACTGATCGTGTTGTTAATCTGAGTCTTTCAAAAACAGTTTACACCGTTATCAATCTTATTTTGGCGAGCATCGTTGCTTATTTTACCTACCGTGTATTCTCAAGAATGAAGGATGAGCAAAAAGGAGTTAAGGAATTAATTCTGTTACTATTGTTGGGAGCATTGGCCTATTTCATTTATGCGGCATTCACGTCCAATGGATTATTTATTGATGAAGCACCGGCAGCTTGGTTTCAATCAGTTAATGCGATTGCGATCGTATTATTTGCACCATTGTTCTCAGTGCTTTGGACTTTCCTAGGCAAGAGAAACATTGAGCCTTCTTCACCATATAAACAATCAATAGGATTGTTCTTGTTGGCTTTAGGATATTTGGTAATCGCTTTAGGAGTAAAAGGTGTTGATCCTTCAACAAAGGTTAGTATGATGTGGCTTATCAGCTTATACACAATTCATACTTTTGGTGAACTTTGCCTTTCTCCAATAGGTTTATCGATGGTAAATAAATTGGCACCATTGAAATTTGCATCCTTGTTAATGGGAGTTTGGTTTTTATCTACGGCTTGCGCGAATAAATTTGCAGGAACGTTGAGTGCTTATTATCCGGCAACAATGGTTCTGGTCGAAAATGTCAAAGAAATTGAGGCTGAGTCAAACACGAAGTTGGTAGCAACTTATGAAACCGCTGAAAAAATTGATAATAAAGAATACATTTCAATTGATATCGTTGCAACAGGAGAAATAAAAGATAAAGAAGTGAAAGCTTCGGTAATAAAAGACGTTTTTGAAGGCTCTATTATTAAAGAAAAAAACTTCCTGGGCTATAAAATTGATAGTTTGTATTCCTTTTTCATGCTGTTTGTTTTTATGGCAGGTGCGGCTTCAGTCGTCTTGTTTATCTTATCAAGCAGGCTCATGAAAATGATGCATGGAATAAAATAAATTCATATTAAGGGCATAATTTAAATCCTGTTTCCATCCTGGAAGCAGGATTTCTTATTTTAGTAGCATGAAAAAACAACGCAAGCACCCCAAAGGATTACCGTATTTATTTCTTTCCGAAATGTGGGAACGATTCGGTTATTACCTGATGATTGGAATCTTCACGTTTTATCTGAAAGATCCCAAACAAGGATTTGAAATGTCAGAAGCTGAATCAGCCAATTTGTATGGAACGTTTATTGCGTTGGTGTTTTTCACGCCATTTATTGGTGGTTTACTTGCTGATCGCGTGTTTGGATACAGACCGCCGATCATTTTCGGAGGTATAGTCATGGGAGTCGGTTATTGCCTCATGGGAATTCATACTTATCCAATGCTCTACACAGGAATGATACTTGTGATCCTGGGAAATGGTTTATTCAAACCCAATATTTCCACCTTACTTGGTAATCTGTATAACAATCCGCAGTTTATCAATCAAAAGGATGAAGGCTACAACATTTTCTACATGGGAATCAACATTGGGGCTTTTGTCTGCAACATTGTTTCGGCTTTCCTTATTAATAAGTATGGTTATTCGGTGGCGTTTATCGGCGCTGGAGTCGGAATGTTTATTGGCGTAGGTGTGTTTTTAATGGGGAACAAACATTACGTAGAAGGCGATGTCCGTAAGAAAGCTGTTCCGGGTGAAAAACCGTGGTGGATTGATTTAGGAATCGTTGTTATTCCGGCGGTGTTGTTTGCGTTC